>JBLHNX010000060.1:0-10280 GCA_047622125.1 Paracoccaceae bacterium
CGTGTCAGAATCTGACTTGCTCGGGCGTCTTGCCTATCAGAATTTTTCGAGAGGGCTTCTGGCAGGTGAAACCCTGTCCATGCTGGTTCAACTGACCCAAACAGCACCCGCGCGGCACCTGACCTATAGCGACCCATCAGAAGCGGCGGACCTGATATTGGACGGCCTACCAAGGGTTGCAAACATAACGCCGGCGCCTGTTTCGTTTCCCGAACCTGGCCCAAAACCCGATGCCGCACGGTTCAACCCGAACATTCCGTATAAGCGCACCGCGTTTGCCCGACTGCGCAAAGCAGGGGAGGTTTGGGTGGGGGCCAGTTGCAACGGCCTAAAGCTTCTAAAGTTTGATGCAGCCGCCGTCGGGGTTCTTGACCTCCTAGAGGACCCGATGACGCCTGAGGAAGTCGTGCATCTCATACGGGACGCGTTTCCTGATATGGACCCTACCGAAATTGAAACCAACACCCTCCAGATTCTTCGCAACTTCTTGAATGTTGGCTTTATCGCACGATCCTGACGGTTCCCAAACCTTGCCAACCCGCGCCCCTTTCGCTACCTCGCATAGCAACCGGCAAAGGGCACACCCATGGACGATCTGAAATCAAAATACCTCGACCTTATTGGCAAAGCCGCCGATGAAGCCGCGCTTGAAGACCTGCGCGTGCAGGCCGTTGGCAAGAAGGGCGAGATCAGTCTGCAAATGCGTGAGCTGGGCAAGATGACGCCCGAGGAACGCCAGACTGCTGGTCCCGCGCTGAATGCGCTCAAGGACGAGATTAACTCAGCTTTGGCCGCCAAGAAGGTCGCGCTTGGTGATGTTGCGCTTGATGAACGTCTGCGCAGCGAATGGCTGGACGTGACCTTGCCCGCACGTGATCGTCGCGCCGGCACGATCCATCCGGTTTCCCAAGTCTGGGAAGAATGCACGACGATCTTTGCCGATATGGGTTTTGCCGTGGCCGAAGGTCCGCAGATCGACAGTGATTGGTATAACTTCGACGCGCTCAATATCCCCGGTCACCACCCCGCGCGCGCCGAGATGGACACGTTTTATATGCACCGCGCTGATGGGGACGACCGCCCGCCGCATGTGCTGCGCACCCACACCAGCCCCGTGCAAATCCGGCATATGGAAAAGCACGGCGCGCCGACGCGGATCATCTGTCCGGGTCGCGTGTATCGCGCTGATTACGACCAGACCCACACACCGATGTTCCATCAGGTCGAAGGACTGTGCATCGACAAAGATATCTCAATGGCGAACCTGAAATGGGTGCTCGAAGAATTCTTTGCGGCCTTCTTTGGCACTGCTGTGAAAACCCGTTTCCGCGCCTCGCACTTCCCGTTCACGGAACCATCAGCCGAAGTGGATATCCAGTGTTCGTTTGAAGGCGGCACCGTGAAAGTGGGCGAAGGCGATGATTGGCTCGAAGTTCTTGGCTCTGGCATGGTCCATCCCAAGGTGCTGCTAGCGGGCGGGATCGATCCGGCGCTTTGGCAGGGCTTTGCCTTTGGCATTGGCATCGACCGCCTTGCGATGCTGAAATACGGTATCCCTGATTTGCGGGCGTTCTTTGATTCAGACCTGCGTTGGTTACGGCACTACGGGTTTGCTGGGTTGCAAGTGCCGACGATCAGGGGTGGGGTCTAACCCACCTTGCCAAATCTTTGATTTGGCAGCGCACGATCCGCCCCCTCGGATCGGGAGCGATAAATTTGGATGGAAAGACGACACATGACAGACGACATTGAAGACCTACAGCAAACCTACCCCGGCGCCGGAACTTTCAAGTTCGGTGATAGCGCGGAACTGTGTCAGCGCCTGATCAAACTTGTGCGCCAAGGCAAAAAACGCGCGACCTGTGGCGCTGCTGCGGACTTTGCGGACGAGCCCGAGGCGATGCCTGTTGCCGGCCGTTGCGATATCGCGGCCAACTGGGATGGCACGCCTGCGCTGGTGATCAAGACCACCAAGGTCGAGGAAGTCCGGTTTTGCGATGTGACCGAAGAAATGGCATTGGCCGAGGGCGAAAACGATACCCTTCTGGGCTGGCGCAAGGATCACAAAGCGTTCTTTCGGCGCAACGGCGATTACGACCCCGAAATGATGTTGATATTTGAACACTTCGAATTGATCGAAGATTTGGACGGACGCGCCTTGGAGGCAAAGACATGAAATTCACTCTAAGCTGGCTGAAATCGCACCTTGATACCAACGCGACGGTTGATGAAATCACCGAGGCGCTGACCGATCTTGGGCTTGAGGTTGAGGGGGTCGAGAACCCGCTTGCGAAACTTGAGGCGTTCACGCTTGGCTATGTGACCCATGCCGAAAAGCACCCCGATGCCGACAAGCTGAAGGTCTGCAAGGTGGACACGGACGAGGGCGAGTTGCAGATCATCTGCGGTGCGCCCAACGCGCGGCAAGGGATCACGGTTGTCGTCGCCAAGCCGGGTGTCTACGTGCCAGGCATTGATACGACCATCGGTGTGGGCAAAATCCGTGGGATCGAATCCTATGGCATGATGGCCTCCGAGCGCGAATTGGAGCTGTCCGAAGAGCACGACGGTATTATCGAGCTGCCCAGCGGCAAGGTTGGCGACAAGTTCATCGATTGGTTGGCCGAAAATGACCCGTCCAAGGTCGATCCCGTCATTGAAATTGCGATCACGCCGAACCGCCCTGATGCGCTTGGCGTGCGTGGGATCGCCCGCGATCTGGCGGCGCGTGGATTGGGCGTGATGAAGGACCGCACAGTTGTGCCTGTGCCCGCGACCTTTGCCTGCCCCGTCAGCGTGACGATTGATGAAGACACGCTGGCGCAAGCGCCGGTATTTTATGGCCGTGTCATTCGCGGCGTGAAAAACGGCCCCTCGCCCGCGTGGATGCAAGACCTGCTGCGCGCGATTGGCTTGCGCCCAATCAGCTTTCTTGTCGATGTAACCAACTTTTTCACCTATGATCTGAACCGCCCGCTGCACGTTTTCGACGCTGACAAAATCACTGGAAACGCGCTGCGACTGCATAAAGCAAAGGGCGGCGAAACCTTGGTTGGGTTGGATGAAAAGGAATACTCTTTCCAAGAAGGCATGACGATTATTTCGGATGCCGAAAAGCCCGAAAGCATCGCTGGTGTCATGGGTGGTTTGGAAACCGGCTGCACGATGGACACGGTCAATGTGTTCGTCGAGGCTGCGTATTTCGACACGATCCGCACCGCTTACACGGGCCGCGCGCTCAAGATTAACTCGGACGCACGCTATCGCTTTGAACGCGGCATCGACGCGGCTTTCACCCCAGAAGGGTTAGAACATGCGGTCCGGATGATCGTGGACAATGCAGGCGGCGAGGCGTCCAAGGTTGTTATGGCTGGCGCACAGCCTGATTTCGCGCGCGCTTACCAACTTGATACCGCGCGCTGTTCTTCATTGGTTGGCATGGATATCCCCGCGGACACCCAACGGAAAACCCTGACCGATCTGGGCTTTGTGATGGAAGGCGATATGGCCCATGTTCCGTCATGGCGCCCCGATGTGCAGGGCGAGGCTGATCTGGTCGAGGAAGTCGCGCGTATAGCGTCCCTGACTAAACTGGAAGGCAAGCCGCTTGCTCGTGTGATGGCGGGCGTTCCTGCCCCTGTGCTGACGCCGATGCAGAAACGCCAACAGATGGCGCGCCGGACCTGCGCGACACTGGGCTACAACGAATGCGTTACATATAGCTTTATCGACAAGGCGGCAGCGACGCTGTTTGGTGGCGGTGATGATGCGACGATGCTGGGCAATCCGATTTCCAGCGAAATGTCACATATGCGCCCTGCGCTGATGCCCGGTCTATTGCAGGCCGCAGCACGCAATCAGGCGCGCGGTTTCATGGATATGGCCCTATTCGAGGTTGGTGATGCGTTCAGCGGTGGCGAACCGGGCGAGCAACACGGCTTGGTCACGGGCCTGTTGATCGGGCGCACCGGTCCCAAAGACGTGCACGGATCATCGCGTCTTGTCGATGTTTTCGACGCCAAGGCAGACGCCGAGGCCGTTCTTGCCGCCATCGGTGCACCCGCCAAGGTGCAGATCATGCGCGGTACCGACGATAGCTGGCACCCTGGACGTCATGGCAAGATATGTCTGGGGCCAAAAAAGGTTTTGGGCATTTTTGGCGAACTACACCCCAAGATTTTGACTGCAATGGGGGTCAAGGGCCCCGCTGTCGGATTCACCATTTGGCCGGAAGAGGTGCCGTTGCCGCGCAAAGTGGGCGCCAGTCGCGGTGCATTGATCGCCCCTGATTTGCAAGCGGTCGAGCGAGACTTTGCATTTGTTGTCGATGCAGACGTGGATGCGCTGACGCTGGTGAATGCGGCGTCTGGTGCTGACAAAGCGCTGATTGATGGCGTGCGCGTGTTTGATGAATTTATCGGCGGCAGCCTTGGTGACGGCAAGAAAAGCCTTGCGATCACTGTCCGGCTTCAGCCCAGCGATGCGACTTTGAAAGAGGCCGATATCGAAGCAGTAAGTGCCAAGATCATAGAGAAAGTTTCCAAAGCCACGGGCGGCACGCTGCGCGGCTAACGTGCAGCGATTGCCTCGGCCAAAAGATCATACACCAGCCTGATCCGTGGGCTGGTGTGAATCTCGCGGTGGGTGACGAGCCAGATCGGAAAGGTCACATGCAGGTCGTCGGGCATCACGGCTTCCATGTCGGGCGCACTGGCCGCGACATAGTCGTCCATTGGACATATCCCAAGACCGGCGCGCGCCAATTCCCATGACACCAACCCGTTTTCCGAGGATGATTTAAACACATCAACGGTCAGTGGAATATCCATCGCAACCATGAAATCGACCATGCGGTTCGCATCACCGAACGACACCCAGTCATGACTGGCCAGTTCCGCGCGGCTCGTGGGGCGGCCACGTTTATCAAGGTATGATTTCGCGGCGTAGAAATGCCCTACCGCATCAAGCACAAGGCGGGCCACAAGGTCGGGCTGATCTGGGCGTTGATGGCGGATGGCAATATCCGCCTCGCGGCGCATCAGGTCTTGGATGTCGTTGCTGGCGATAACGTCGATGGTCAGTTGCGGGGCGATCTTGCGCAGGGTCGCAACAACGCTGGGTAGGAACATGGCTGCAGTTATATCGCTTGCGGTGATCCGCACCTGTCCGCTGATTTCGGACCGCTGACCGCTTGCAGACAGGGCCACACGTTCAGCCGCTAGCCCCATGTCGCGCGCGTGGGGCAACAATTCGCGGCCTGCGTCCGTTAGGTCCAGCCGTCGCCCGACGCGTTCAAACAGCATCACCCCCAGTTGGTCTTCAAGGGCGGCCACCTGACGGCTGAGGGTAGGTTGCGTCAGACCCAAAGCGCGCGCCGCGGCAGACAGCGAGCCTGTTTCTGCCGTTGAAAGAAATGCGCGCAGGTGGGTCCAGTCGGGGGTGGTTTTGGTATGATCCATACGAAAATGTATAAAGATCTTGTGAATTTCGTCAATTCACAGCGTAACCATGCAAATGTAGGGTCGTTCGAAAGAGGGACACAAAATGACATCAGCTAAATTCTGGGACAAACGTGCCCGCAAATATGCCGCTTCCAAGATCGCTGATCCGTCAGCTTATGAATACACCCGCGAGCGCACGCGCAGCTATCTTAAGGCGACCGATACGGTGTTGGAGATGGGCTGCGGCAGTGGTTCAACCGCACTGGAACTTGCCGCCGATGCGGGGCGGATTATCGGCACAGATGTGTCGTCCGAGATGGTCAAGATCGCGACCGAAAAGGCGCAGTCCGGAGGGGTAACAAACGCCAGCTTTCGTGTGGCCACGGTAGATGACGCGCTGAATGCGCCGGAACCTGTGGATGTCGTCATGGGGTTCAACATCTTTCATTTAGTGCGCAACCGCGAAGAAATTTACGGCGAGATTTACCGTAAGCTGCCAGTTGGCGGCACCTTCATTTCGAAAACGCCGTGTTTGTCGGAGCCTTCTATTGGCTTCAAACGGTTTGCCTTTGCGGCAATGATTCCACTGATGCGGATGTTGGGCATCGCGCCCTATGTGGCGAGGTTCAGCTTTGTCGAACACGAGGGCGCGATCCGCTTTGCCGGTTTCGATCTGATTGAAGTTGGCAGTTTTCCGGAGATGAACCGCTATATTGTTGCGCGCAAGCGTTAACCCCGCGCGGAGAGTGTGATACCAACAGCCAAACTCAAAACGGAGAATTTGGATGTTAAAGGTCTATCTGTCAGGCGAAATTCACACGGACTGGCGCGAACAAATTATTGATGGGGCCAAGGGGCTTGATGTGTCGTTCAACAGCCCTGTCACAGATCACGCGGCAAGCGATGACTGCGGCGTTGCGATCCTTGGGGAAGAGCCGAACAAGTATTGGCACGACCACAAAGGCGCCATGGTCAACGCCATCCGCACCCGCAAGGGGATTGAAGATGCGGACGTTGTCATTGTGCGCTTTGGCGAAAAATACAAACAGTGGAACGCAGCATTTGACGCGGGATATGCCGCAGCACTCGGCAAGTCGCTGGTTATCCTTAGCCAGCCAGACCAACAGCACCCGCTAAAGGAAGTCCACGCCGCCGCCTTGGCTGTCGCCGAGCAACCCGCGCAGGTCGTTGAAATCCTGCGCTATGTGCTGACCGGGGTGTTGCCCAAATAGGGCAGGGGTCAACCCACCCCATACACCGCACTCAGGAGGGCGCAGGAATATTGCGCCCTTTTGCCGCCGCCGGGCGTTCAAAGAATCGCTCTACATAGGCGGGCACGTGGGTCAGGCCGTTATACCCCGTGACGTCTTTCGCCTCGTAGTAATCCAGGGCATTCAACCATGGGACCAGTGCGATATCGGCGATGCTGAATTCACCGGTGATCCAGTCCTTGCCGTCGAGTTCCCGCTCGACCACGGCCAGCAGGCGCTTGGCTTCGCCGATGTAGCGGTCACGCGCCGTGGGGTCGTCCATCGCGGCACCTGCGAATTTGTAGAAGAAACCGAGCTGACCGAACATCGGTCCAACGCCGCCCATCTGAAACATCAGCCACTGGATTGTGCGGGCTTTGTCACTGGCAGTCTTCCCCAACAGACGGCCGGTTTTTTCTGCCAGATAGATCAGGATCGCACCGCTCTCGAAGAGTGTGACTGGCCCGTCGGGGCCATTGGGGTCAAGGATTGCTGGAATTTTGTTGTTTGGGCTCAGGGACAGGAACGCATCTGATTTCACGTCAGCATCGGCCAAGGTAACAAGGTGGGGTTCATACTCTAACCCCAGTTCTTCAAGCGCGATCGATACCTTAACGCCGTTCGGGGTCGGGAAGGAATATAGCTGAATGACATCGGGGCGTGTTGCCGGCCACCGTGCGGTGATGGGGAATTGCGAAAGATCAGTCATGCTTTGTCCTTTGGCTGTGCTGTAACCTGTACTTAGGGGGGAAACGTGGCCCCCAAAACCCCTCGTTCTCTGCGGTTTTCACAGTATGACTGTGCGCACAAGCGCAGCTGACGACAGATCGGCACGCAGGGAACTCAGTGGGAACAAAGAAATGATTAAAGAATTCAAAGATTTCATCGCCAAGGGCAACGTCATGGACATGGCCGTTGGTATCATCATCGGCGCAGCGTTTACCGCAATCGTCGGTAGCCTTGTGGCAGATTTGATCAACCCGATCATCAGCCTGTTCATGGGCGGCGTTGATTTCAGCGGCATGTACGCGCTGCTGGGCGAAGGCGAATATGCTTCGATTGGTGCAGCCGAGGAAGCAGGCGCAGCAGTGTTTGCTTATGGCCGCTTTATCATGGCGATCATCAACTTCCTGATCATCGCATTCGTGGTGTTCATGTTGGTCCGTTCGGTCAACAAGATGAAAAAGAAAGAAGAAGCAGCCCCCGCCGCGCCAGCAGGCCCGACGCAGGAAGAGCTTTTGATGGAGATCCGCGACGCCCTGAAAAAGTAAGTGCTTCGATATATTCAATAAGAAAGGCCCACCAGACTGGTGGGCCTTTCTGTTTCTGATGGCCTGATGTCAAATGCAACGATAGGCTTGGTCCAGCAAAAAGGGATCAAGCAATGAAAATCATCATAATCGGAGCGGGAGGCGCAGTTGGGAAAACGGCCGTGCAGACCCTGTCAGAGCGCCATGACGTCATCACAGCGGGCCGATCAAGTGGCGATATCACCGTCGATCTCGAGGATTTTTCCAGCATCGAGGCGATGTACAAAACGGTCGGCAAGGTTGACGCAGTTGTCTGCGCCATTGGCCACGGTCACTTTGGCCCAGTGCAAGACATGGCACCTGAACAGGCCATGATCGGTATCAACGGCAAGGCGATGGCGCAGATCAATCTGGTGCTAGCAGGGATCGCGCACGTCATTGACGGTGGGTCTTTCACACTGACCAGCGGCGTGTTGAACCGTGATCCGATCAAGGGTGGTGCGGCTGCCGCTGCCGCGAACGGTGCGATTGACGGCTTTATCGCGGGGGCCGCTGTTGATATGCCACGCGGCATCCGTATCAACGCTGTCAGCCCCGAAGTTCTGGAAGCATCACGCACGAAATATGACGGGTTCTTTGGCGGCCACAATCACGTAAGCGACCATGCCGTTGGCGAAGCCTTCAGCAAATCCGTCGAAGGGTGCCTGACCGGACAGGTGTTCATCGTCGAGTAGGCCCGCCTGATACGGCGGGCCATTTTGCGTTTAGGCTGCGGCTGCTGTCGGACGGCGGGGGCGCAGATAGACGTACCACAATCGATAAAGTGTGAGTAGGGCTAGTGGCGTGAAATGGATGACGGCGGCCCATGGGCTGCGCCAGTCATGCAAAGACGCCCAGTGAATCAGCGTCAGCACGGCCGCGGCGTAGGTCCAGCGTTGGAGCGGCTTCCATGCCGTACCCAGCTTGCGTACCGCATAGTCCATCGACGTCGCCGCCAGCGGGATGAAGATGACAAACGCCAGCCAGCCCGTCCAGATATCGAGTTTTGTGAAATCAGAGACCACTTTGGCCCAAGGCTCGGACCCAAGGTAAAAGGCGGTATGTAGCGCGGCATACCCAAAGGCAGCGACGCCGAAATAACGCCGGTTCTTGACCAGCCAACGCGGCCCGCGCCAGCCTTTGAACAAATACATCAGCGGGGTGGCCATCATGCCAATGATCATGAACCGTGCGGCGAATTCACCCGTGGGGTGCAGCAGGCGATGCATGATGCGGGCGTCGTCGCTGGTTACGACATCGTTCAGAATGCCGACAGCGGGCAGGGCAAGAAGCGCCCAAAGCAGATAGGGCGAATAGCGGGACAACATAGTAGGCTCCGAAATGAGGTTACGAACCCTTGATACGTTGTCCCGCCGACTTTCCGTCGTTTAGTTTTTCAACGCGAGTTGCGGCGACAAGACATCAATCCCAAGCGCCTTGCCGACGGCGTAATATGTCAACTGGCCAGCGTGGACGTTCAAGCCGTTCAGCAGATGCTCGTCGTCTTCACAGGCCTTGCGCCAGCCCTTGTTGGCAAGTGCCAACATGAACGGCATCGTCGCATTGCCAAGCGCGATTGTGGACGTCCGCGCCACGGCACCGGGCATGTTGGCCACGCAGTAATGCATGATGCCGTCAACGTCGTAGATCGGGTCTTGGTGGGTGGTCGCCTTGGAGGTTTCGAAACATCCGCCTTGGTCAATTGCCACGTCAACAATTGCGGCACCCGGCTTTAGCTCGGACAGTTGCGCGCGGCTGATCAGTTTCGGTGCAGCGGCACCAGGGATCAGCACCGCACCGATGATCATATCGGCCTGACGGGCAAGTTCGATTGTGTTGCCGGCGCTGGCATAGCTTGTCTTGAAGGTGCCGCCAAAGGCATCATCCAAGTAGCGCATGCGCGGCAGCGAGCGGTCAAGCACGGTCACATCCGCGCCCATTCCTGCAGCCACGCGGGCCGCATGGGTGCCTACGACCCCACCGCCGATAACCACAACACGCGCAGGCCCAACACCGGGGACGCCGCCCATCAGCACACCGCGTCCGCCATTTGCCTTTTGCAGCGTCCAAGCGCCGACCTGTGGAGCGAGCTTGCCCGCAACTTCGGACATTGGGGCCAGCAAGGGCAGGCCGCCGGTGCGGTCAGTGACGGTTTCATAGGCGATAGCCGTGCAGCCGGACTCCATCAGGTCTTTGGTTTGGGCGGGGTCAGGGGCAAGGTGCAGATATGTGAACAGGATTTGGCCTTCGCGCAGCATCTTGCGCTCTCCGGCCTGCGGCTCCTTAACCTTGACGATCAT
>JBLHNX010000061.1:0-10174 GCA_047622125.1 Paracoccaceae bacterium
GCTCGGCCGCACGACTGGCTTGCCGAAACTGGCCTTGATCTGCAAGACGGGTTCGTGAATGTCGGCCCCGATTTGCGCAGTAGCGACGATGCTGTGTTCGCGGTTGGTGATTGCGCCAATATGACCCACGCACCGCGCCCCAAGGCGGGTGTCTTTGCGGTACGCCAAGCACCTGTGCTGTTCGATAACCTGCGTGCAGCATTGTCCGGCGGCGCGCTGCGCGGCTATCACCCGCAAAAAGACTACCTTAAACTTATCTCTCTTGGTCAGAAAACCGCACTTGCCGAAAAGCTTGGCACAGCCCGCAGGGGGGCACTTCTGTGGCGCTGGAAGGATAGAATCGACCGCAAATTCATGGACCAATTCCGCAATCTACCCCAGATGGAACAGCCAAAGGCACCTTTGACGGCAGCGATTGGTCTTACGGACGCAATCGGCGACAAACCCATGTGCGGTGGTTGCGGCGCAAAAGTAGGGCGCGGTGCGCTGCGCGACGTTTTGGCCGATATGGCGCCACATGACCGCGACGATGTGCAAAGCCTCGCCGGTGATGACGCCGCCATTCTGCGCACGGGTAACGCGACGCAGGTGATGACAACCGACCACCTGCGCGCCTTTTCCAACGATCCGGTCATCATGACCCGTATCGCCGCCGTTCATGCGCTGGGAGATTGCTGGGCGATGGGCGCGGCACCGCAGGCCGCGACGATCAACATCATTCTACCGCGCCTGTCTGGCGCACTTCAAAAACGCACGCTGAATGAAATCATGCTGACTGCTGATGACGTAATGCGCGCGGCGGGCGCGGCCATTGTCGGCGGGCACACCTCGCTTGGCGATGAGCTAACGATTGGTTTCACGATCACGGGACTGGTTGATGCTGCGCCGATCACTATCGCAGGGGCCAAACCCGGCGATGTGCTGATCCTGACCAAGCCAATCGGATCGGGCGTTATCATGGCCGCCGAGATGGCGGGCGTGGCGTATGGCGCAGATGTGATCACAGCGCTTGATTTGATGACCCAGCCGCAGGACAAGGCGACCAAGATCCTGTCGAAAGCACACGCAATGACGGATGTGACAGGCTTTGGCTTAGCCGGGCATTTGGCTGGAATGTGCGAGGCATCGGGCGTCGGCGCGACCCTCCTTCTGGATAATATCCCGCTGATGCAGGGGGCGCTTGTTCTCTCTGAGCACGGGGTCAAATCGACACTGTTTCGGGATAATCGGGCTGGAGTAGTGTCTATAAAAGGCGTGTCTTGCCCCCGCGCGGACTTGCTTTTTGATCCGCAGACTGCTGGTGGGCTGCTAGCAGCCGTGAGTGCAAAGACCGCCCCAGCAATTCTTAAGAAACTTCAGGCGGCGGGTTTCACTGCCGCGATTATCGGGGACGTTGTCGCAGGTGATCAGACAATAAATGTGATCACAAATTCGCAACCGCCTGCCTGATCCGCACTGCCAGATCATCGCGACCTGCACGATCAAGGGTATTTGCCTTTAGGACAACCACAACGTCGTGGTCATGACTGGCGCGCGATTTCGCATATGCCGGATCGTAATGCTCGGACATAAGCGCCCCTGCAAGGCCAAGGTTGTCGCCCGCGTTCAAGAGGCTCAGCCAGTGATCCACAACGACATGACCTTGATGTCGACGCAGGATTTCAAGCCGGGCACGCAGCCGGATTGGGTCGGCGATAATGTCGCAATAGGCTTCGATCAGCCAGGCGGCTCGAGCATCAAGGGGCGCATCAATCTGAATGCGTGGCGCGGGGATCATCTTGGCCCAAACGGCGGGGGGAATGATAAGCTTGCCGATCTTGCTGCTCTCGGCTTCGATAATGGTGATCTTGGTGGGATCAAGGCGCTGGAACGCGCAGGCAACCAAAGCCTCGAATCGCTTCTGACTTGGCTGGCCCTCGGGCAATTCACCCAAAAGCGATCCGCGATGCCCCGCCAGACCTTCAAGGTCCACGGTCTGCACGCCCATCGCGGCCAGTCGCGCCAGAATGTCAGTTTTGGCAGTGCCCGTATTGCCATCAAGCAACACAAGCATATGCGGCAGAGCGGCGTCGTACATTGCCGCGTGAACCAATCGTCGGTAGCTTTGATAGCCACCGTCAATCAGATCTGCGCGCCAACCGATTTGTTGCAAAATGCTGGCAAACGATCCTGACCTTTGCCCGCCACGCCAGCAGTAGATAGCGGGTCGCCAACTGCCGTCAAAACCGGCTAACGGGCCGGCAATATGATCAGCGGCATTGCGTGACACCAGCGCAGCACCGACCTTGCGGGCTTCAAATGGCGCGACCTGTTTATAGATCGTTCCGACCGCGGCGCGCTCCTCATTGGACAGCACGGGCAAATTGATCGCACCGGGGATATGATCCTCGGCGAACTCGGCAGGGCTGCGCACGTCGATTAATGCGTCGTAGCCATGATCAAGAAGGGCCGCGAGGGTATCAAATTTGACTGACATAGCGCGGTTCTAGCCTGCGGGCGATGCAGGCGAAAGCATCAAGTTATCTTGTGGGGCGGCCCATACATGCCGGTTTCGTGCAGTGATCCTAGGTGTTGACCTTACGCCAAACACCGAAAGCCTTGGGCCGGATCGCACAAGGCAAAGGCTTCATTTTGGCACCAACGGTACACGGCCCTTGTCCGCAAGTGTCCAGACGTCCCGCCCCTCAAACACAGCAGGCACCAGCGTGCGGCCATATCCGGCACCACCGTCTAGATTGACGCGATTGCCGTGATGTTGGGGATGATCGAGGGCGGTGTGGCCATGCACGACCAACCGTCCGTGATCGCGTGTATCGTCAAGCCAGCCATCACGAATCCAAATCAAGTCTTCTTCGGATTGCGCATCAAGCGGGACACCTGGGCGGATACCGGCGTGGACGAACAAAAGGTCGTTCGTAACATGGGTCAAGGCGCACGCTTCAAGGAAATCGAGGTGCGCACTAGGCACGGCGTCCTGTGCCAGTGTCACAAGCTGATCGCGATATTGGGCAGGAATAGGGTCTAAACCATTACGCAGAAGAGCATCGCCGCCACCATCAGGATGTTGAAAGCCGTCCAAAGCCCCGTAAGACGACAGCGTCATCGGCCCACCCAAAGCCGTATGCAGCCAGCCCTTGCCCGACGCGATCATTGGGTCGGTCGACGTGCCGTCACGCACAAACCGCGTGAACATCCGGTCGTGATTGCCGCGCAGCACATGCCATGGACGACCAGCAGCGACACCATCAATCAGCCGTTGTATGACACCGCGACTGTCTGGCCCGCGGTCAGTATAGTCACCCAGAAATACGATTTGCGCATCTGGCCCGCCGTCTGCGTCGATCAGCGCAAGGGCGCGGTCAAGCTGTTCGGAGTGTCCGTGAATGTCGCCGACGGCGTAGATGGGCTGCATGGGAACCTCGGTGGGTAAAGTGGTGGGGACGCTGCTTGGCAGAGCGTGAAGCCTTCGGCGAAAGTTATTCTGGAAGAGTAAAGTCCAAGGGTGGCGCCCGACCATCACAGTCGGGCGCGGTTTTCAGACCTCAAAGGTAAGCGGTTTAACTTGGGTGAACAGCCCTGTCGCCTCGAGCTTTTTGATGATTGGCGCCGGCACCACATCATCAACGTAAAGCAGCGCAATCGCTTCGCCTTTGGCCGCGGACCGACCAAGGGTAAAGTTCGCGATGTTGACGTTGTTTTCGCCCATCGTCATGCCCAAGGTGCCGATGATACCGGGCACGTCTTCGTTGGTGGTATAAAGCATATGCGCGCCGACTTCGGCATCGATGTTGATGCCTTTGATCTGGATAAATCGCGGCTTGCCATCACTAAACACCGTGCCCGCAATCGACCGTTCACGCTTGTCCGTCACGACTGTCACTTTGATATAACCGTCAAAGCTGCCTGACTGATCCTGCTTGGTCGTCGAAATCTGGATGCCGCGTTCTTTGGCTATCACTGGCGCGCTGACCATATTGGTGTCGGGGTTGGCCTTTTTCATGATGCCCGCAATGGCGGCGGCAGTCAGTGCCTTAAGGTTCATTTCGCTGACAACACCGTCAAACAGGATGTTGATCGCTTTGATCGGTTCGTCCGTCATCTGACCGATAAAGTTGCCAAGATGGCCCGACAGTTTGATCCACGGCCCCATGAATTTGGCTTCTTCGGCAGTCACGGACGGCATGTTGAGCGCGTTGGTCACGGCCCCCGTCAAAAGGTAGTCCGACATTTGTTCAGCAACTTGCAGCGCCACGTTTTCCTGCGCTTCGGTTGTGGCAGCGCCAAGGTGCGGTGTGACGACCACATTTGGCAGGTTGAACAGCGGGCTGTCCGTGGCTGGCTCGACGGCAAACACATCAAATGCCGCACCAGCGACGTGGCCGGACTTCAGCGCCTCGGCCAATGCGGCTTCGTCAACCAGACCGCCCCGCGCGCAGTTCACGATCCGTACGCCCTTTTTCAGCTTGGCGATGTTTTCAGCTGACAGGATATTCGCGGTTTGGTCCGTGAACGGCACATGCAACGTGATGAAATCAGCTTTGGCCAGCAATTCGTCCAGTTCGACCTTATGCACACCCATCTGCTCGGCTTTTTCTTCACCAAGGTAGGGGTCATAGGCCATGACTTTCATCTTGAGGCCCAACGCGCGGTCACAGACGATTCCGCCGATATTGCCTGCGCCAATCACACCAAGGGTTTTGCCAGTCAGTTCGACGCCCATGAATTTCGACTTTTCCCATTTACCGGCGTGGGTCGAGGCGCTGGCTTCGGGGATTTGTCGCGCCACGGAAAACATCATCGCGATGGCGTGTTCGGCGGTGGTGATCATATTGCCAAACGGCGTGTTCATGACGATAACGCCAGCCTTAGAGGCCGCATCTTTGTCCACGTTGTCAGTGCCAATGCCGGCGCGTCCGATCACCTTCAATTTGGTCGCCGCCTTGATCAATTTTTCAGTCGCCTTGGTGGCGCTGCGAATGGCAAGGCCGTCATATTGATCAATGATCGACAGCAGCTTTTCTTTGTCTTTGCCCAGTTCGGGCATGAAATCGACGTCGATTCCGCGATCGCGGAAAATCTGCACGGCGGTTTCAGAGAGTTTGTCGGAGACGAGTACTTTGGGAGCCATCTGTTTGGTCCTTGCTTATGAGTCACGCGCCGGATTCGATCCGGGGCCTATTGTTGAAAGGGAGGGGCCCGGCGCAGGGCCGGGACGCATGTTATTGAACGGCGATTTCAGCCTCGAAGGCCCAGTCGAGCCATGGCAGCATCGCCTCAACGTCTGAGGTTTCAACCGTGGCACCACACCAAATCCGCAGGCCCGCAGGGGCATCGCGGTAGGCACCAATATCAAGCGCCACACCTTCGTCGGCCAGTCGCTTGGCGACCGCTTTGGCAAAAGCCGCACCGTCGGCGATGCGATCATCGGTGAACTTTAGGCAAACGCTGGTATTGGACCGTGTGGCGGGATCAACGGCCAGATTGGCGATCCAGTCCCGTGCGGCACAGAAATTCCACACGGCACGCGCATTGGCATCGGCGCGGTGGCGCAACCCGTCCAGCCCGCCGATGGATTTCGCCCATGTCAGCGCGAATAAATAGTCTTCGACGCACAGCATCGACGGCGTGTTAATCGTCTCGCCGACAAAAATGCCTTCGATCAGTTTGCCGCCTTTGGTCATGCGGAAAATCTTCGGCAGGGGCCAAGCAGGAGTGTAGCTTTCCAGCCGTTCAACGGCACGGGGCGACAGGATGATCATGCCATGCGCCGCCTCGCCACCCATGACTTTTTGCCAGCTGAATGTCGTCACATCTAGTTTATCCCAAGGCAGGTCTTGCGCAAATGCGGCGCTGGTCGCGTCACAGATCGTCAGGCCCGCACGGTTCGCTGGGATTGCATCGCCATTGGCCATGCGTACGCCGGATGTTGTGCCGTTCCATGTGAACACAACATCGTTGTCGTAGTTCAGGGCGGTCATATCGACGATCTTGCCATAATCAGCCGTATGCGCAGTGGCTTCGATCTTCAGTTGCTTGACCACATCCGTGACCCAGCCCGCGCCAAAGCTTTCCCATGCCACCATTTCGGCAGGGCGTTCACCCAGCAGCGACCACATCGCCATTTCCATGGCACCCGTGTCGGATGCAGGCACGATGCCGATACGATAATCAGCGGGCACGCCCAAAATCTCGCGGGTGAGATCAATCGCTAGTTTGAGTTTGGCTTTCCCCTCGGCGGCACGATGCGAACGGCCCAAAGGGGCGTCAGCCAATACGTTCGGTGTCCATGTGGGGGGTTTGGCACAGGGGCCAGAAGAAAAACGTGCGTTTTGCGGCCGCACGGCCGGTTTCGTCGTCGTCACCATTGCTGGTATCCTCACAGATATGCGCCCTTCGTTGGGGAAGGGTGTCCCACTGACGCTGATAGGCCCATTGCTGCGGCGCGGCAAGCGGGAAAAAGACCAAATGCGACGGAGTGAACTGCTTTTCCGGCGTGCGGGTGGCTAGACATATTAGGAAAAGTGCATATATTTAGATCATGGATAACCTAATTGCACACGAAGCCCTGTGGCGGGGCGCTGTTTTTGTCGCGATCCTCGCGGCTATGGTTCTGTGGGAACTCGCAGCACCTGCGCGCCGCACCGATATCCCGCGCTTGATTCGCTGGACGAACAACTTTGGGTTAGTCGTGCTGGATACGCTGGTCATGCGCCTTGTGTTCCCGATCCTTGCGGTCGGCGTTGCTGCCCTAGCAACGGAGCGCGGATGGGGGCTGTTTGGATGGCTAGATTTTTATAGTCTCTGGGCGGTGGTCATCGGCTTCCTGCTTCTTGATCTTGCGATCTATGTGCAACACATCGTTTTTCATAAGGTGCCGATTTTGTGGCGGTTGCACCGGATGCATCACACCGATCCGCACTTTGATATGAGCACGGCGCTGCGGTTTCACCCGATCGAAATTGTGCTGTCGATGGTCATCAAAATGGGTGTCGTTTTGGCGCTTGGGCTTTCGCCCGTCACAGTCATTCTGTTTGAAATTGCGCTGAACGGAACGGCGCTTTTCAATCATTCCAACGCGCGTCTGCCTGCGTGGGCGGAAAAGCCGGTTCGTTGGTTGCTGGTCACCCCTGACATGCACCGTGTCCACCACTCTGAAATCCGCGCGGAAACTGACAGTAACTTCGGATTTTGCCTGCCGTGGTGGGACAGAATATTCCGCACCTATCGCGACCAGCCCAAACTTGGCCACGACGATATGGTGATCGGTGTCGGCAAATACGGTGAACAACGCGAACAGTGGCTTGACCGTCTGCTGATACAGCCGTTCCGGTCCAACCGAAAATAGGGCAACTCACGATCCTCTGGTGCCTTTGGTCAAGATGTGCTTTTTGCACTCCGAACCAAAGGATTTATCATGTTCGTAGCATCCCTGATTGCCAAAGCTGGCGGGCTTGATCCCGCGCTTGTCCACGCCCTGCGCAATGCTTGGGGCGGCGGCGATGCGATCTGGCTGTCACCGGACGAGGCGGCGGAATTCGCGCTTGCCCAACTACCCGACAATATGGCCGCGGTTTGGACGGACCTGCAAACCCAATCCGTCGATCTGGTTGTTCAACCGATCGCGAACCGTCGCAAAAAGATGCTGATCGCCGATATGGACAGCACGATGATCGAGCAGGAATGCATTGATGAACTGGCCGACGAGGCGGGCGTTGGCGCGCGTGTTGCTGACATTACCGCCCGCGCCATGAACGGCGAGTTGGATTTTGAGGGTGCGATTGATGAACGCGTGAGCCTGCTTGCAGGACTGGGCGTGGATATCATCGACCATGTGCTGGACACGCGCATCACCTACATGCCCGGCGGGCGCGAGTTGGTGCAAACGATGAAGGCACAGGGGGCCTATGCGGCGCTCGTGTCCGGTGGCTTTACGGCCTTCACCACCAAAGTTGCTGTTGATCTGGGGTTCGATGAAAACCGCGCCAACACGCTTGGCGTTGAGGGTGGCAAGCTCACAGGGCAAGTCGTGCGCCCGATCCTTGGACAAGAGGCCAAGCTGAATGCGCTGAACGAGATTAGCGCGCGGCTTGACATTGACCCAAGTGACGCGCTGGCCGTGGGTGACGGCATGAACGATCTGCTGATGCTGTCTAATGCGGGAACTGGTGTGGCGCTGCATGGCAAGCCCGCGTTGCAAGCGAAATGCGACGTGCGGATCAATCATGGCGATCTGACAGCGCTTTTGTTCATCCAAGGCTATGCCCGCGACGAATTCATTAGCTAATGTTCGAGGTCAGCACCGAAATCCTTTTGCTGCTGATGGCGGCGGCCTTTGTCGCGGGGATTGTCGATTCGATCGCCGGTGGTGGCGGTTTGATCACGCTGCCGATTTTGGTGATTGCAGGTGCGCCGCCCCTCACGGCGATTGCAACGAACAAAGTGCAAGGTGTGTTTGGCGCGGCCACGGCGGCCTTTACCTATGCGCGCGGCGGGCATGTGAATTTGCGCCGGCAATGGAAGGCCGCCCTCATCGCATTCGCCGCTGCCGTCATCGGCGCACTGCTCACATCCTCGCTGCCGACCGAAGTGATCCGCTTTGGTCTGCCTGTCCTTCTTATCGGGATCGCGCTGTTCTTTGCGCTGAAACCGGGCCTGAACGATCTGGACCGCACAGCGCGACTGACACCGCTGGCTTTCACCCTCACGCTTGTTCCGTTAATCGGATTTTATGACGGGCTGATCGGGCCGGGGGCTGGATCGTTTTATATGATCGGCTTTGTGGCGCTTGCGGGGTATGGCGTGCTCAAGGCCACTGCCCACACCAAGCTGCTTAACTTCGCCAGTAACTTTGGCGGGATCGTCGCCTATGCGATCGTAGCACAACCGTGGTGGTTTGTCGGCTTGGCGATGGGCGCGGCACAAATGGCAGGGGCCTATGTGGGGTCACGTCTTGCCATGCGAAACGGGTCGCGGCTGATCAAACCATTGGTGGTGATCGCTGCTACCGCGCTGGCCCTGAAACTGGTCTGGGATATGATCTAAAGAACAGGATGCATCTCGCCTGTGTCCCATCCATTCCGGTTCAAAATACGCGGTGTCCGGTATTTTATCGCGGTCGGGTGATTTAGGTCCAACACGCCAAGACGCACGAGTATATCGGCAATGACGCAATCACGCGCACGGCCAGCCCCGTCTGCGATCTTGAGAGCGACGCCAATGCGTTGTTCTGGGATGATTGCGACAAAGACCCCCTCGGCCCCTGATTTCACAACCACCTTTCCATCCATAGCTTCCATCAGATCGGTACTGGACTGCGCCTTGCCCGCGACAAGTTCGGGAAAGGTGGCAATGGCCTGCGTCAGCCGCGCGGCGGATCTTGAACGCAGGTCGTTGCGGTCCTGTGCTGTGGCAAAAAACGCCATAGCACGAGCAAGGCCGTGTACTGTTGTCGCAAAGTTCGGGGCCGAGCATCCGTCGATGCCATGACGCGGGCTGTCTGCCTGCGTCAAATCTTCGAACGACTGTTTGAAGGCAATCTGAAGCGGGTGATCAATCTCAACGTATTCCGGACCCGCCTTCAAGTGTTTGACCACAGTCAGGAAGCCTGAGTGTTTGCCCGAACATTCGTTGTGGTACTGGCACGGGCTACTGTCGGTTTTGATCAACGCGTTACGCGCGTCGATATCGGCAGGTGCGGCAGGGCCACATCGAAAATCACTATCTGTAAAGCCCAGTGTTGCGATCCAATCACGGACGCGGGTTGTGTGGACATCTGCCGCGCTATGGGATGCGCAGGCCAGGGCAAGCTGTTCATCCTTCAACCCAAAGGCGTCTGCCGCACCACTTTCTAACAGCGGCAGGGCTTGGATCATCTTGCAAGACGAGCGTGGAAAAATCACCGTGTCGGGGTCGCCCCAGGCCTCAATAATCTGTCCCGAGCCATCACAAATCACCGCATGTCCTTGATGCGCGGATTCCAACATCCCGCCACGCCACAGTTCGACCAAAGTAACAGGTTTGCCCATTTCGCTCTCCTAAAGGTGATTTCAGCGGCTTTCCGCGCAATTAGGGGGGGCAATAAGGCTTTCCCCTAGGCGCAAATTCTTGTTATCCCTACACGTATCGAGTTGAAACACGTCAGACCAGCCGTAAGATGCCACAAGATGTATCAGGC
>JBLHNX010000062.1:0-10117 GCA_047622125.1 Paracoccaceae bacterium
TGGCGGGCAACGTCAGCGTGTCGCAATTGGCCGCTCCATCGTGCGTGACCCCAAGGTGTATCTGTTTGATGAACCGCTTTCGAACCTTGACGCGGCCCTGCGCGTGGCAACACGCCTAGAAATTGCACAGCTCAAGGAATCCATGCCGGAATCGACCATGATCTATGTGACCCACGATCAAGTCGAAGCGATGACGCTTGCGACGCGTATTGTGGTTCTTGCCAACAAAGGCGTGGCACAGGTCGGGACACCACTAGAGCTTTATGAGCGGCCCGAAAACGAATTCGTCGCGCAGTTCATCGGCTCGCCTGCGATGAACCTGCTGTCCGGCGAGATCGTCGGCACAGGCAAGCAGACAAGCGTCAAGCTTGATGGTGGTGGCACGGTCATTTCGGCGGTGACAACGGCCGCTGCAGACAAAGGCCTTAAGGTGAATGTGGGCATCCGCCCCGAAGACATGATCAAAACCGAAGATGATGTTTATGCCTTTGAAGGCGAGGTCAAGTTCACCGAAGCCTTGGGCGAGGTGACATTGCTGCACTTTGAACCGGTTGCGGGCAATAACGCCGTGATCGGCAAGCTGGCGGGTATCCACAAGGAGCTGCGTCGCAAGACCGTTCGCATGACTGCCACCCCTGAAAAAGTGCAGATCTTTCATAACGGGAAGTCGCTGTATTACCGCTGATCGGCGAGCCTTTTGACGCCTCGTCGTTGGGCCATAATAAAGACGCTCCGCCCTTGAAAAGGCGGAGCATTTTTTGTATTTATAATAAGGTGTTAGCCGTAGACAGCGCGCGTTGCGATCTTGTCGGCGTCGCTAGGAAAAATACCCAGATCTTCGATCGCAAGTTCGGTTGGCAAGTTTGCGATCTCACGGCGAGTACGCGTGTAGGCGGCATGTTTGGCAAAGCGGTCGCCAAGCGTGTTGTATAGGGAATTGATCAAGGTCATTGCGTATCCTTTCCATGGATAATGCGTTGCTGTTGACACATATCTAACCATGCTGCGGCGCAGCACCAGTGCCATGTTTGCGCTAACGGCTTTGCGTCTACTGCATAGGTTGCCCGCCGCCCGAAACGTTCGCGGCGCAGCGCAATGCCGACTAAGGATAGGTGCGCTGCAGTATTGGAATGGTTTCGATCTGCGACAGCAGCCGCCCGACAAAAAACTGCTCGGCCCGGTTGAGCTTTTTCTTGGGGTTCTGGAGCAGAAAAATATCGACCGCGGGCGGGTCTTCATAAGGGGGGAGGCGCCACAAAAGTCCATCGCGAACGTCCCGTTCAACCACATGAATCGGGAGTGATCCGATGCCCAACCCGCATTGAATCATCCGGCGAACTTCCTCGAGCTGTGATGACCGTCCCGCGACGCGCTGAGCAAGTTCCCACTGTTTGCGCAACAGCGCCACGGGGCGTAGCGCGTCGTTCAGGTCATCTGTGTCGAACGAGACAATGTCGCTATCTCGCAGGTCTTCCATCGTCAGGTTTGTGCGACCAAAAAGGTCATGCGGCGGGCCGCAGTAGAATCCGAAAAATTCGCGGTACAAAACGTCGTATGTCAAATCGGCAAGCGGGCGGTGGACCAGACAGATCCCAAAGCTCGCAGTTCGGTCGAGCACGGCGCTTGTGACCATCGCACTCGTCGCTGTCTTGATGGTGAACGTAACTTTTGGATAAAGCGCCTTGGTCTCGGTGAGCAGGCTGTCGAGCAACGGCGTGATGACATGGCTGGCGAGGTGAATGGAAATCTTGCCCGATATTTCCTTGGTGGCTGCTGATGTGATGCTCTTGAGGCGGGAAACGCCGCCATAGATGTCGATGCATTCGCTGTAGAGGAGGCGACCCGCTGCGGTCAGCCCGAAATTGCCTCGGCTCCGCTCGATCAAACGACAGCCCATTTCTGCTTCAAGCCGTTGTAGGGCCAGGCTGACCGACGACTGTCCACGCAAAAGCCGATGGGCGGCGCGGGTTATGCTGCCTTCTTCGACAATCACGACGAATGTGCGCAGCAGGTTCCAGTCCAACTGTCGAACAAATTTGTCTCCGGCGTCATGATCCATTGTTTTCATCAATACTTGCTATGCTTTATATCAATTTGTCCAATTTGAGTTCCGTATGCAACAGTAAACGCTCAAACCTTGGGGGAATGACACCGCTATGCAATCAACCAAACAGGCAACAGACAAGCGCCCTTGGGTTCTGTTGTCACCTTCATTGCTCGCGATTTCGTTTCTTGTTGTGATCCCAATGGCCTTTATTTTGGTTTACTCGTTCTACGAGAACATTGATCTGGCCGTGGATCGGGTCGCATTTCAGTTTGGCAACTGGAACGAAGTAGCGACCGACAGCTATTACCATCGGGCGATCTGGAAGACCCTGCGCATGTCGCTGATCGTCACGGTTTTTGCCGCCATTCTGGGCTACATTCCCGCATATTTCATCGCGATGACGAAATTCCGCGACAAATGGCTTTTGTTGTTGCTGCTGATCCTGCCGTTCTGGATCAGCTTTATCATTCGCACGTTAAGCTGGATCCACATTTTCGGTAATCAGGGCGCGTTGAACGGACTGTTCCGGTTTCTGGGTCTGACCGATGCGCCGCTGTCATTGATGTATAACGAATTCACTGTGATCGTCGGGTTCATCCACGTTTTCCTGCCCTACATGATCCTCAATATTTACGTCAGCCTTGAAGGTATCGACGAAAATCTCGAACCGGCGGCGCGCACACTGGGCGCGAACCCTTGGCAGGCGTTTCGTGAAGTCACCTTGCCCCTGTCGATGCCCGGTTTGGCGGCTGGGTGCCTGTTGGTCTTTGTTCTGACCGGCGGCAGCTATGTCACGCCCCTGATCCTTGGCGGCCCCAACGATTTCCTGTTCGGCAATCTCATCTATGACGCCATCATTTCAGAATTGAACTGGCCGATGGGCGCCACGCTCTCGTTCACGCTGCTGCTGCTTTTGGGTTTGGTTGTCGTGATCTACAGCCGCTTGATGGGGTTGAACCAACTTTCCAAGGCGTTCAGGTAGGATGAAAATGCGATTTTGGACTTTCCTCAAAGCTTATACGGTCTTGGTTTACCTGTTCATGTTTGCGCCAATCATGGTGGTGTTGGTGCTTGCGTTTAACTCGTCGCAGTTCGGCGGTTTTCCGATTGAGGGGTTCAGCTTTCGGTGGTTTGTAAAGCTGTCCGAGAACGAAGCGATCTTGCGCGCGTTTCGCACCTCGCTTTTGCTTGGCGGGTTGACGGCGATCATATCCACGACGCTTGGTATTCTCGCGGCGCTGGCACTGGTGCGGTATCAGTTTCGCGGCAAAGACCTTGTGACCACGTTCCTTATTGCGCCGGTTCTCGTGCCTGAGACAGTTCTTGCGGTGGGCTTGCTGCTTTTCATGCGCTGGTTGCACATGCCGCGGTCGTTCGGGCTGCTACTGCTGGGACATTCCATTATCGCGCTGCCCTTTGTCGTGCTGGTCGTACAGGCGCGTCTTGTCGGTATTCGTCGCGATTACGAAGAGGCCGCGCAGTCGCTGGGGGCAAGCCCGCTGCAGACCTTCTTTCAGATAACGTTTCCATTGATGCTGCCGGCGGTCATTGCCGGAGCACTGTTCGCGTTTACGATCTCGTTTGACAACATCACGGCCACGGCATTCTGGCGGCCGTCGGGGATGGAGACAGTGCCGACACAAATCTTTGGCATGCTCCGCAATTCCGTCAGCCCCGAAATCAACGCGCTGGGGTTCGTGATGATCTGCATCACTGTGGGCCTTCCGCTGCTGGCTGGCGGATTGGCGCGCTACTACTCACGTAAGAAAATCTAACCTTCAACCACATGGGAGCTACCAAAATGAAGAAGATAGACTCAACGAGACGCTACGAAATGCTGCGCGAGCGCATGGGCAATGGCGATATCGACCGCCGCTCTTTCTTTGGGCTGCTTGGCGCGGCAGGTCTTTACACAGGCCTGTCCGGTGGGATCATGACAACAATGGCCACGCAAGCGCGCGCCGCTGGCACTAATCTGAACTTTGAAGGCTGGGGCGGGGTCGTTTCTGAAGCCCTGCGCGAGCATGCTTTCAATCCCTATGAAGCTGCGACTGGCAACACAGTTGTCGATGCGACCTTTGGCGGTGAGGACGAAGTCCTCACCAAGGTCAGGGCCGCTGGCAGCACCGATGGTCACAACATCCTGCACTCGTCCGGCGTAAGCTGGTACAAGCGGTGGGTAGATTCGGGATATGGCAGCGAACTGAACGAAGCCAACATCCCCAATATCCAGAACGTTATGACGGCGATCATCGACCCGTTCCGCGCCATAACCCCCGATAGCCTGTCAGCTGTGCCTTACGATTACGGCACTACCGGCATCGCCTATAACACCAATTACGTCTCCGAAGAACGGGCCCGCGAGTTGGGTGCGAACCTGTTGCTTGACCCCGAACTGCGTGGCAAAATTGGCGGCTGGGGTGGCGATTGGGCCAACCGTGCATGGTATGGCGCGCTACAATCGGATCAGGATCCTAACGATATTCAAGACTGGGATGCTGTTTGGGAAAAAGCCCGCGAACACCGTGATCTGGTTCTGAAATACTGGTCGTCGGGCGCAGAACTGATGGACCTTTTGGCCAAAGAAGAGATCTATGTGACCGAAGCATGGTCGGGTCGGGTTGCCGCACTTCAGGCGCAGGGGCACCCCATCGCTTATATGGACCCGCCAAATGGTCTGGCGTGGATGGAAAGCATGTTCGTTCTCAAGGGCTCGCCTATGGCCGAAGCCGAAGAACTGCTGAATTTCATGCTTGATCCGGCGACCGCGATTGCTGTGGCCGAAGGTCAGATGTATCCGCCGTCGCTTGATCCCAACAAGATCACGATGACACCAGCTATCGAAGCGCTGCCTGCTTACGATCCGACAGGGACGCTGGAAAATCTGGTATTCCGCGATCCGGTCGTCTGGAACGCTGTTGAAGCTGAGCAGACCAGAGCGTGGAACCGCGTGTCACGCGGCGGTTAATCGCCCCTTCATAACTGTGCAGGCCGCGTGGCGATACGTGGCCTGCACGACTTTTCATTCATACCGGGATAATTGCCAATGGCGCGTGTTGAACTTGTCGACGTCCGAAAATCCTTTGGGGCCGTTGTTGCCGTCAAGGGCGCCAATGTCGTCTTCGAAGAAGGCTCGTTCACGACCCTTTTGGGTCCGTCGGGCTGCGGCAAGACGACGATCCTGCGCATGATTTCTGGGTTGGCCAGTCCGACCAGCGGCGACATCTTGGTCGGGGGCAAGCGCGTCAACGACATCCCGATACACAAACGTAACCTTGGCCTGGTGTTCCAGAATTACGCCCTGTTTCCGCACCGCACGATTGGCGAGAATATCGCCTTTGGATTGAAATATCGCGGTGTGTCAAAGTCCGACATGCTGGAAAAGGTGCAAACTGCTTTGGATATTGTGCGCCTGCCGGGGGTCGAGGACCGCTATCCCCAGCAGCTTTCTGGCGGGCAGCAGCAGCGGATTGCGCTGGCACGTGCGATTGTGATCGAACCCGATGTTCTCTTACTGGACGAACCGCTTTCGGCGCTGGATGCAAATCTGCGAGAGGACATGCGCGTTGAATTGAAGGCGATCCAAGACAGGATTGGAGTTACCACAATTTTTGTGACCCACGATCAGTCCGAAGCGCTGGCGATGTCAGACAAGATTGTCGTGATGAGCGCGGGCAGTATCGAACAGATTGGCGAACCAGACGAAGTTTACAACACACCGGCATCCGAATTTGTGGCGACCTTTCTGGGGGCCTCGAACTTGTTACCCGCCAGCGTGGCCAAGCGTGATGCCAAAGGTGTCGTGCTTGAAACCCGCGAGTTCGGGAAAACCCTTGTTCCGGCTGCCCGCGCTACGACACTCGGGGATGCCAAGACGGGTCAGTTGATGATCCGCGCCGAGAAGCTGCTATTGGTCGATGGACCCGCGCAAAAAGATAGCGCGCAGGGCGTGATCGAGGCTGTGGACTATCAAGGACAACTGGCGCGTTACTTTGTGCGGGTCGGTGATACTCAACTACAAGCGATCAACATGATCACGGGGCGCCCGTTCAAGGCCGGTGAAACCGTTAATGTCCAACTTGCGCCAAAAGAATGCAGCGCCCTTCCTGTTAAGGCGGGTTAGGTGGCCAGCCGCCTTTTCTATCAGTCGCGTTTGCCGCGCCCCGCTCTGGATCGGGCCGACGGCATCTATATGTGGGACACCACTGGCAAACGCTATATCGACGGGTCGTCGGGCGCGATGGTCAGCAATATCGGCCATTCGAACCCTGCGGTTCTGAATGCCATGCGCGCGCAGATGGACAAGTCGACGTTTGGCTATAGGCTGCATTTCCAGACAAGCGCCAGCGAGGAGCTGGCCGAAAAGATCACGTCACATGCACCCGAAGGTCTGGACCGTGTGTTCTTTGTTTCAGGCGGGTCCGAAGCAGTGGAAAGCGCGCTGAAAATGGCGCGCCAATACGCCCTGACCCAAGGGCAGGCCCAACGCACCAAAGTCATTTCGCGCTATCCCAGTTATCACGGGGCCTCGCTTGGGGCGCTGGCAATTACCGGATACGCGCCGATGACGGCACCTTTTGATCCGATGATGCACGCAATGCCGAAAATTCCCGCTCCGCGCGCTTATCTGGATGGGTTGGATGCGGATGATCCGGCCACGGGTCTACACTATGCAAACATGCTCGAAGCCAAGATCCTTGAGGAAGGGCCTGCAACCGTCCTTGGATTTATCGTCGAACCGATTGGTGGGGCCTCGACCGGCGCGCTTGTACCTCCTGTGGGATACATGCGCCGCATCCGCGAGATTTGCGATCAGTATGGTGTGCTACTAATCCACGACGAAGTGATGACCGGCGGCGGTCGCACGGGGCGGTTTTTTGGCGCTGAACACTGGGATGTGGCCCCCGATATCATCGCCCTGTCCAAGGGATTTGGTGCGGGCTACGTGCCGCTGGGTGCGATGATCGCGCGCGGTGACATGGTCGAAGCGGTGTTGGACGCGGGCGGTTTTGTCCACGGCTATACCTACGCCGGAAACCCACTGGCCTGCGCCGCTGGATTGGCGGTTCTGAACGAGATCGAACAACATGGGCTGACAGAAAATGCAGCCCAGATGGGGGCGGCGCTTGAAACCCGCCTGCAATCGTTGATGCAGCGCTATCCAGTGATTGGCGATGTGCGCGGCAAGGGCTTGCTGCTTGCCTTTGAATTGATGGCAGACCGGGCGACCAAAGCGCCGCTGCCGACCGACTTCAATGCCCATAGCCGGTTGGTCGATATCGCCTATGAAAACGGCCTGATCATCTATTCACGCCGAACCCGTGGTGGCATTTCGGGCGATCATTTCCTTGTCTGCCCGCCGATGATCGTCACCGAACCGCAACTTGACGAGATCGCCGAGATTCTGGACCGCTCGCTGGAACAGCTCATTGGCGAAATGCCTGACGCATTTGAAGCGACGTCTTAAAGGGAGATATCCGTGTCAAAGATCATCATCACCTGTGCCATCACCGGTTCTATCCACACGCCGTCGATGTCGCCCCATTTACCGATTACCGCTGACGAAATCACCGAACACGCGCTGGGCGCGGCGCGTGCAGGTGCTGCAATCCTGCATCTTCACGCGCGCGACCCTGAAAACGGGCGTCCATCAGCACAGCCCGCGCATTTCATGGCCTTTCTCACCCGCATCAAACAGGGCTGCGACGCGGTTTTGAACCTGACAACGGGGGGCAGTGCGACGATGACCTTGGACGACCGCATTGCCGCTGCACTCGCGGCAGAGCCCGAGATGTGTTCGCTCAATATGGGATCGATGAATTTCGCGCTTTATCCTGCTGTGGCGAATATCACCGACTGGAAATACGACTGGGAAAAGCCGTTTTTGGAAGGCTCGGACGATCTCGTCTTCAAGAACACGCCGCGCGATATGACCCGCATCCTTGAACAGATGGGGCAAGACCGTGGCGCAAGGTTCGAGTTTGAATGCTACGACGTTGGCCATCTTTATATGTTGCGCCACTTTGTGGATCGCGGGTTGGTGACAGGGCCGCTGTTCATCCAGTTTGTGTTTGGTGTTCTGGGCGGCATTGGCGCGGCCCCTGAAAATCTCACACACCTGAAAGGGATCGCCGACAAGCTGTTTGGCGATGATTATATGTTTTCGGTTCTCGCAGCGGGGCGCCATCAAATGCCAATGGCGGCAATGTCGGCGGCGATGGGCGGGCATGTGCGTGTCGGGCTGGAAGACAG
Source organism: Paracoccaceae bacterium (assembly GCA_047622125.1). Lineage (GTDB taxonomy): Bacteria > Pseudomonadota > Alphaproteobacteria > Rhodobacterales > Rhodobacteraceae > SW4. The sequence continues at coordinate 8,300 of JBLHNX010000062.1, forward strand.
CCTGATGATTTCGCGTGGCAAGTTGGCCAAGACCAACGCCGAGCAGGTCACAAAAATTCGCGACATTGTAGAAGGCTTGGGACGCGAGGTTGCCACACCAAGCGAGGCGCGCGCGATGCTTGGCCTAAAGGGCGGCGATAGGACGGCCATATAGCCATGCAAAATGTCACCATTCGTTTGGTAGAAAAACATGATGTGCCTTTGTTAGACACCGCCCTCAGGGCGCTGTCGAAAGATTTGAGCGACACGCATCCGGCCAGTATCGCGTTCTTGGAACAGGCCGGGTTTGGCCACACGCCTGCGTACTACGCGCTGATCGCTCTGACGTCGGATAGTGCTGCGAACGCCGACGATCTGTGCGGCGCGATTGTCTTTTCGCCCGTCATGTCGACCACATTAGCCGCCACCGGATTTTATGTCTCGGACCTGTGGGTCGCGGATACCGCACGGGGGGCAGGCGTCGGGCGTCAGCTGCTTGCCCATGCTGGCGATTATTCGCGCACGCAATGGGGCGCGCGGTATCTCAAGCTGGCCGTTTACGATGACTCAAACAATGCACGCCAGTTTTACGCCCGATTGGGTCTTACCGCGCGAATTGGCGAGACAACGATGTTCCTGGACGACGTCGGGTTGGACGCCCTGAAAGGCGATGCATGAAAGCCCTATTTGACGACAACCTGACAAGCGTTCCAAGCGGATTTAAAGGCGGATGACCCAGCCAGATATCATCATCATCGGCGGCGGCATTGCGGGCACGAGCGCCGCTGCGATGCTGGCGCGCGACGCCCGCGTCGTCCTGATAGAGGCCGAACCGCAGCTTGGCTATCATTCGACTGGCCGGTCGGCGGCGATTTTCATCCGCAACTACGGAAATGCAGTGCTGCGAGCGTTGAACGCTGCATCCGCGCCTGTGCTACAAGCGCCCGAAGGAATTTCAGACCGGTCCTTGCTATCGCCACGCGGTGAGTTGCTGATTGCAGGCGAGCACGACATGGCCGCGATGGAGGACTATGCCAAAGGGGCCACGGGCCTTGAGCGTCTTACGCCAGCTGAGGCCGTGGCCATGGTTCCGATTTTGCGGCCAGAGGGGATCGCCGGTGCGGTCCTTGAGCGCAACGCGCAAGACATTGATGTGGACCGCATGCTTCAGGGCTACGCCCGTCTGTTGCGCGACAGGGGTGGCCAGACCGTGACGGGCGCCGCCGTGACAGGCGTAACCCGTACCAATGGCGTCTGGCAGATTTCAACCGCGACGGATCAATGGTCTGCACCCGTTGTGGTGAATGCGGCGGGGGCGTGGGCCGATACGGTTGCGCGTATGGCCGGACTTGCACCGATTGGTCTGACCCCGATGCGCCGGTCTGCCGTATTGTTGAATGCGCCCGACGGTCACCGGATTGATGACTGGCCGCTTTTCGCGTCGGCCTCGGAAAGTTGGTATGCCAAACCCGATGCTGGGCGTTTGCTTGTGTCACCCGCCGACGAAGACCCTGTTGATCCGCATGATGCATGGCCCGACGACATGGTCATTGCCGAAGGACTGCACAGATTTGAACAGGCCGTGACGATCCCCATTACCCGCCCCACCCACACTTGGGCGGGCCTGCGCAGTTTCACAAATGATCGCACGCCCGCTGTGGGCTTTGATCCGGGCACGACGGGCTTTTTCTGGCTGGCAGGACAGGGCGGCTACGGCGTGCAAACCGCGCCCGCGCTTGCAGCCATTTGCGCCGCACTATGCCAAGGAGATCAACTACCGGTGAGCCAAGCGATTTGCGACGCGCTCTCTCCGGCCCGTTTTAACAAAGCATGACCTTT
>JBLHNX010000063.1:0-10092 GCA_047622125.1 Paracoccaceae bacterium
CTGACAGCATTGTTGTGTTCAAAGGCTCCGGTCACGAAGAACTGGCACAGGAATTGGCACAGCGCATCACGTCGGGCGACAGCCAGTATGACCTTGATAGCTCTTGGGGTCTGACGCCGATCCTTGACTATGCTGCGATGGGCATGACGGACCTGTACTACAACGAAGGTATCTGGCCGATCTTTACCGGCTCGATCCAGACAGGTGGCCCAGAGCCGCTCGTCGAAGACTTCAAATCGTTGCAGTCCGTGTTCACCAACATGATCCAAGGCATCATTCTTGAAGATGATACCGTGGACAATCTGGTGACGATTGCTGGCGAAGAACTGGAAGACGCGCTGTAAAGCCTTTCCTCCCGATCCGGACGGCGGTGCGCTGCCGTCCGGACATCCCTATCCACAAATTCCCAAGACAGGACGCATGCGCCATGGCTACTCTTGACCTGAATGCGATTAACAAATCCTTTGGTTCCGCCAAGGTGCTGCACGACATCAGCCTCGCTATCGAGGACAAAGAATTCGTTGTGTTTGTCGGCCCGTCCGGCTGTGGCAAGTCCACCCTGCTGCGTATCATCGCCGGGTTGGAAGAGGCCACAACTGGTAGCATCATCATTGACGGCGAAGACGTCAGCAAATCCCATCCGGTTGATCGCGGTATATCGATGGTGTTTCAGTCTTACGCGCTTTATCCGCACCTTTCTGTCTTTGAAAACATCGCTTTTCCGCTGCGGGTTCAGAAACTGGCCAAAGGCGATATGGACCAGCGAGTCCACAAGGCCGCCGAAATCTTACAACTCACCGACAAGCTGCACCTGAAACCCGGTCAGCTTTCGGGTGGTCAGCGCCAGCGTGTCGCCATCGGGCGCAGCATCGTGCGCAACCCCAAGGTTTTCCTGTTTGACGAACCGCTATCCAACCTTGATGCGGCCTTGCGCGGCGACATGCGGGTTGAACTTTCACAGTTGCACCGCGAACTTGCCGCCACCATGGTCTACGTCACGCACGATCAAGTCGAAGCGATGACCATGGCCGACCGGATCGTCGTTCTTAATGGCGGGCGAGTTGAACAGTTTGGCACTCCGATGGAGCTTTATCACCATCCGGCGACCAAATTCGTGGCATCCTTCATTGGTCAGCCCAACATGAATCTTATCCCTGCCAAGGTGATAGGCACGGGCGAAAACCTATCCGTGGAACTGGATGGCGGGCACAAAATGGCGCTGCCTGTTGATGCCGCAGGTATCAGCAAAGGCGACATGGTCGAAGTCGGCATCCGCCCCGAGCATGTCACAATTGGTGACAGCGGATTGGACATTTCCGTGCACGTGCTGGAACGGCTGGGCGGTGTGTCGATCACCCATGGCACCATCGGAAACGGCCACCGTTTTTGTGCGTCGCTCCCTGGTGATGCGCCCGTGCACGAGGGGCGCAACCTGACATTGGGCGTCGCCCCAAATGACTGTCATGTCTTTGATGCAAACGGCGATGTCCTGCGCCGCAAATCCGCACCTGCGTTAGTCGCATGAGGGTCGTTACAGCAGGCATAGGCCTGCGCGCGGGCAATGTTTTGTCGATCTTGCGCGACGCAATGCCCGAGGTGGAATTTGTAGGCTACTACGACCCGCAGCCGACCTATTTGAGCATGATAGGCGAAGATACACCGCGTTTTGATGATGTGGCCGAAATGCTAGCAGACACGCAGCCCGATCTGTTTTTCGTTGGATCACCCAACAGCTTTCATCTCGAACATATCAAGCTGGGGTTAGCTGCGGGCGTGCGGATTTTTACTGAAAAGCCGGTTGTCACAACCAATGCCGACACGATGGAGCTGGCAGCATTATTGGCCCAGCATGGCACCGATCAGGTCATGGTCGGGTTGGTTCTGCGCTATTCGCAACACATGGTCGACCTGCGCGCGGTGCTGGATCGTTTGGGGCCAGTTGTGTCGCTTGAGGCGAACGAACACATCGGCCCCTACCACGGCGCATTTTTTATGCGTGACTGGCGGCGGATGGTGAAATGGTCGGGCGGTTTCATGCTTGAAAAATGCTGCCATGATATCGACATCTACAACATGGTCACCGGATCGCGTCCCGATCGCGTGGCAAGTTTTGGTGGCCGCAAATCATTCGTGCCAGAATTCGCACCGACTTCGAACACCGAAAATGAAATCATGCATCGCAAGCCAAGTGTGTGGGAGAGCGTCGAAGATCCGTTCCACTCGGACGGGGATATCATCGACTACCAGACCGCGATTTTGCACTACGAAACTGGCGCGAGCCTTGCGTTCCATACCAACTTGAACGTGCCTGACGAGCATCGCCGGTTCTGTGTCATGGGCGCGCTGGGCATGGCCGAGGGCGACTTTATGCGTGGCTATCTTAAGGCGACAGCACGCGATGGCACGGTGATCGCGGAACACGATTATACGCAGATGGAAGGCGCGCGCGCTTCTGCCCATTACGGCGCTGATCACATGATGATCGATGATATCGCAGCCTTTCTGCGTGGCGAGGCTGACAGCCTGCCCGTAGGTGTGGTCGATGCCCTGGAGGCAGGTCTAGCAGCTATGGCGCTGGACGAAGCACGGATCAATGGCACGATGGTCGATCTGACCGAAACATGGGCCGAGTTTGACAGTTTCGGGTTGCGAGGATGAGCATGACCACGAAAACTGCCGGGAGTCTTATGGCAGCCGAAAGCGCGCAAGCGATGGATGTGTTTTGCACGGCGGCAGCGCAGGTCGTGGACGCCAGCGCGCTTAAAGGCGTCAAGGCGATCTACACGGTTGCGCGCGGATCATCCGACGCGGCAGCGAATATCCTATCGTATGAAATGATGCGCGAATTGGGCGTGCCGGTCACGTCATTGCCGCCGTCGGTATTTTCACTGGGCAAGGGCGTAAACATGAACGGCACCGCCGCGCTTGTGATCAGTCAGTCCGGCGCAAGCGATGACCTCGTGCGATCCGCCAAAGGGGCGGCGGCGCAAGGCGCGCAGGTAGTTGCGATCACCAACCAGTCAGGGTCCAACGTCGAGGCCGCCGCACAGTTGCACCTGCCGATTGGCGCAGGCCCCGAACTTGCCGTGCCCGCCACCAAAACCGTGATCGGATCGGTCGCAGCAGGCATGGCCCTGTTGGCGGCACTTGTGCCTGATTACGGTGTACGCACATCAAAATCCATCGCCGCCCTGCGCGGTGTTGATCCGCGCCATCCGCGCGCCGCTGCGCTGCAAGCCGCATTGCTGCGCGCCCGCCATGTCTATGTGATCGGGCGCGATACAGGGTATGGTGCTGCACACGAAATTGCGCTGAAACTCAAAGAATGTTGCGCGCTGCACGCCGAACCCTATTCCGCCTCTGAGGTGTTGCACGGGCCACTGCAACTTGCGACCAACCCGCTGATGGTGTTGATCCTAGATACGGGTGCCGCCCACATTCAAGACAGCCTTGATCAGGCCGAGGCGCGTTTTCGTGCGATCGGCTGTGATGTGCACCGCGTTAGCCCCGCCGATATCGGCGCTATTCATCTTACACCTGCATCCGCTGCTGCACTTTTGTTGGCGATGATGTATCCGGTCATCCTAAACACCGCACTTGCGTTGGGGCTTGATCCTGACGCGCCGGAAACACTGTCCAAGGTAACGCAAACCACATGACTGTTGATCTAAAACAATGGGCCACTTGGCGCGAAATACACAGCCAACCCGACATCTGGGAGGCTTGGGGCAAGACGCTTGATGTAACGGGTCTGCGCGCATGGATCGCTGATCAGAATGCCGATGAAATCTGGTTCTGCGGTGCTGGAACCAGCGCCTATATTGGCGATATTATCGCGGCCGGTCTGAATGGCGTGCGATCCATTCCCAGTACCGATCTGGTCAGCCGTCCGCAGTACTATTGTGACGGCGCTCTCCCACTTGTCGTCAGTTTCGGGCGGTCCGGCAATAGCACCGAAAGCATCGGCACTTTGGACGTGCTGGACGCACTCGCCCCTGATGCGCCTCGCCTGCATATTACCTGCAACAAGGACAGCGCCCTTGCGACCCGCGCATCATCCGCCCCCCAAAAGGTCATCGTGCTGCCTGATGAAACCCATGACGCGGGCTTTGCCATGACCAGCAGTTTTTCGACAATGTTGCTGACGGCCCTCGCGCTATTCGACGAACCGTCCGATTTTCCCGCGCAAATGGCCAGCTTGGCAGACCAATTGCGCGCGGTTCTGCATGATTTTCCCGTGAAGCCCCGCCCGCTACGTGCGGTCTATCTTGGCACCGGCCCGCTGGCTTTTGCCGCACGCGAGGCGGCGTTGAAGGTGATGGAGCTTTCTGCCGGCCAAATTCCGGCCCTTTGGGATAGCACGCTGGGTTTCCGGCATGGGCCGAAATCCTTTGTGATGGACGGCACGGCGATCACCTTGTTCCAAAGCCCCGATGCCCCTGCAAGCGCCTACGAGGCCGATCTGGCAGATGAATTGCGTGCGCAGTTCCCGCGCTCCCGCGTCACCACAATCGGCCCGAACGGCGACGTGCCTATCGCGATGTCATTCGGCGCGATGTGGGCGGCCCCGCTGGTCATTGCGACGGCACAGATGGATGCGGTGCGCTGGTCACAAGACCTTGGGCTGAACGTCGATGATCCCTTTGTCGGGCAGGGCACCCTTAGCCGTGTGGTGGCGGGTGTGAAACTGTATCCGGTGTCGCCATGACAGCAACGGGCATCGACCTTGGCGGGACCAAAATAGAAGCACAGGTGTTTGATGCTGATTGGCAAGTCATCGCCCGCAATCGTGTGCCGACGCCGACGGAATATACTGCATTGGTTAAGGCCGTTGCCGACCAAATCACATGGGCGGACGTGGCGGCTGGCGTTGCCGCACCAGTTGGAATCGGTGCCGCAGGACTGATCAATCCGCAAACGGGGCTGGCACTGACAGCAAACCTTGCGGCTTCGGGCCTGCCCTTTCCTGCCGACATCGCAAAAGCCGCTGGGCGCGCGATAACTTATGTAAACGACTGTCGCGCAATGGCCCTCTCCGAGGCCGTGTTTGGCGCGGGCAAGGGTCATCGTACGGTCATGTCTTTGATCATGGGCACAGGGATTGGCGGCGGTATCGCAATCAACGGTGAAATCTTGCACGGCCCAACCCAGACAGGTGGCGAATTCGGGCATACGGCAGCGCCCGCGCATCTGGTGGCGCAATACGATCTGCCATTGGTGCGTTGCGGGTGCGGGCAGATTGGTTGCATCGAAACCTATATTGCGGGCCCCGGGCTTAGCCGGATTGCCAAAGCGATGGTCGGGCGCGACATCGCTCCGCCTGATATCGCAGCGCAGCGCGGGGATGAATTAGCGCCAGTCTGGCAGGCGTGGTGCGATCTGGTGGCGTGCCTTTTGCGCACGCTGATACTGACGGTTGATCCAGATATTATCGTGCTCGGCGGTGGTCTTAGCCGGATTGACGGCGTGATTGATGATCTTGCGGCAGCGACCCAACGCGCCCAAATCGGTGATTTTGGTATTCCGCCGATCGTCTTGGCACAGGGCGGGGACACGAGCGGCGCGCGTGGTGCGGCCTATGCTGCATGGATCGGGCGAACATGATGGATCGCTGGATCGCCCCTGAATTGTTGTTTGACGGCCGTGACGTTCTACGCGGCAAGTCGCTTCGGCTGCGTGACGGGCGCGTCGCCGAAATCGTCGATTTATCAAGCGATGCACCAAACAATGTGCAGCCCATAAAGGGATTGATCACACCCGGTTTCGTCGATCTTCAGGTGAACGGTGGTGGTGGTATCATGCTCAATACCACGCCGACCGTTGCGGGGATAAAGGCAATTCTGGCAGCTCATCGCGGTCTTGGGACGATCGCACTGATGCCGACGGTGATCACCGACCACCCCGATGTGATGGACAAGGCCGCTGACGCAGCGATTGCGGCACAGGGCAGCCATGGATTTGTCGGATTGCACATCGAGGGGCCGCATATCAGCTTGCCCCGCCGTGGAACCCACGCGGCCCGCTATATCCGCCCGCTTGACGAGCGCACGATGGGTGTCGTCTCGCGGTTGCGCACAGCCAATGTTGCCGTAATGCTGACCGTCGCGCCCGAGAATGCACGGCCCGAACAGGTTGCAAAGCTAGCACAGATGGGTGTCGTCGTTTCGCTTGGGCACACAGATTCGACGGCCGAAGACATGCGTGCCTTGATGGCTGCGGGCGCCGGTTGCGCAACCCATCTTTTTAACGCCATGTCGCCGATTTTGGGGCGCGCGCCCGGTGCGGTTGGCGCTGTGATCAATTCGGACTGCTTTTCCGGCATCATCTGCGATGGGCATCATGTGGCAGATGAAATCGTCGGTATGGCGATCCGCGCACGCCTGATGCCAAACCGCATGATGCTGGTTTCGGACGCGATGGCGACTGTGGGCGGACCGGATGAATTTGATCTTTATGGGCAGACGATCCGGCTACGTGACGGGCGGTTGATCAACGAAGAAGGCTCGCTTGCGGGGGCGCATGTGACGCAGGCGCTAGGGGTGCAGCGGTTGGTTGCGCGCACGGGCACCCCTTTGAATGTGGCGCTTGCCATGGCGACCTCTGTTCCGGCGGCTTGCATGGGCCGTGCGGACTTGGGCGAGGTCGTTGGCCGATCTACCGATGATCTGATCGTTCTGGATGCGCAAACCCTTGATCTGCGCGGTGATCTTAGCGTGCAATTGTCGCAGGCCGCGCATAGCAATGCCGCCCAGTAGCACATTCAGCTTCGAAGTATGTGTTGATAGCGCCGCAGGTATGGCGGCGTGCCAAGGTCACGCAGACCGGATCGAATTGTGCAGCGCGCTTGAATTGGGCGGGCTAACACCGACTGCAGGTTTGTTGGCTTTGGCGCGTGATAGCCAAGTGCCAGTACATGTGATGATCCGCCCGCGGACGGGTGATTTTGCTTATGACAATCACGATATTGCCACCTGCCTAATGGACATTTCGGCCGCCCGAGCGGCGGGCCTTGCCGGTGTCGTTGTCGGGGTGTCGAAGGACGGGCAGCTTGACCGTTCGGCCCTACATGAAATGCGCGCAGCCGCGGGCGATATGGCCTGCACTTTGCACCGCGTGTTTGACGTGTTGGACGACCCCCTGCGCGCCCTCGAGACGGCTGTTGAACTCGGGTTTACCCGAATTCTGACATCGGGTGGCGCGTTGCGCGCGCCTGACGGGTTGGCTGTTTTGGCAGGCCTTCAGCGTGCAGCGGCGGGGCAGATTACTGTCATGGCCGGAAGCGGTGTGACGGCGCAGAATGTCGCGGAAATTGCAGCACAGACAGGGATCCGTGATTACCATGCATCGTGCTCCAGTCCGGTACCACAAGGCGACTTAGAGCAGCGGTTCGGCTTTGCCGCTGGCACAAGAAACATCACGGACGCGGGCAAGATCATGCAGATGCGCGCCACGCTCGATGCATTGCCCCAGTCATAAGCAATCATGAAAACGGCGGGGTCATGCCCCAAAACGGCCCCAAAGTATTGCGATTTTTCGACCAAATCTTTGGCTCGGAGCAGGTCGCATGCAATACATTCTGGCAGGTCTTATACGGTTTATCATGTCCGGTCCGCTGGCGTTTTTTGGCGGTGCGGCTGCAGTTTTGGTCCTGGGATACTTCCTTCAGGTCAATGAAAGTGAACAAGAGGCCCACAAAGCGGCTGCTTTGGCCGCTGGTCCGCCCGCCGTTGTGAATATCGAAAAGTATGACCGTGACACGCATCGCACAGAGATGGGTGAAGTGAACCTGCGCGGACAGCTCGATTTTTCGACCGATTATGAGCTGACCCTGGAAGATGGATCAACGACGCATCGCGCCTTGATGGTGCCGCTGATGGGGGCGGACACGGGCGAGCCAATTGGCGTCGCCCTCTATACGACCGACAGTTTCCAGTTTGCCGATATGGACCCGATGGCCCTGCTGGCGAAAACCCAAGGCTTTGGCGAAGTTGGTCCGATCCTGCACCTGAACGGGGAAATCAGCAGCATTGGCAAATGGGATGAGATCGTAAGAGACTCATTCAGTGAACATGGCCGGACTCTTCCCCCCAACATGCTGGTGGTTTATCCCTACGTCGAAGGGCGCGAAGTTGCTTTTGCCCCGAAAACCGGCGCGTCCATTTTTGGCGTATTTTCAAAGATTGCGGGTGTGATCGCCTTGCTTGGCATCCTAAAGCTGGTGTTCCGAACGTCTGACCCTGTGGCCCAAGCAACGCCCGACCTGCCCTCGATCCAAACTCAGAATGGTCCGCAAACGGCCTCGGGCTTTAGCGCTCTTGATGACCCGTTTGCTTTGACGGGGAGTGCCCGTCGCGGGATGCGCGAAGAAACGCAAGCCGATCCATTGGCCGTCACGCCTGCGACGGCGACGCCCGCGCCAATCGCGGCGGTCGTTCCCGATTGGAAGCGCCGCCTTGATGCGAAACTGAATGGCGATGCAATTGAACATGATCCAAGCCATGGTTTGCGCGCGGGCATGTTAGACAAGCCAAAACCAAAGGGCCGCTCGTTCGGTTCGGTGCTACGCAAGATCGCGGTTTTTGTGGTCGGTGGTGCCTTCGTATTGGTTCTGATTGCGACCATCGGCAGCCTGATGATGGAGGCCAAGCAAAACGACGCGGTGGCTGCAATTCCAACCGTTGAAGAGCAGCTCGCGCAGGTCATGGCCGAAGTCGTCGTGCCGGAAACTGCACCCAGCGATAAGGCATGGTATGAATTTGATTTTGCGCCAGTCGCTCAATGGTTTGTGGCCAAAGGCCTTCTTGCTGTGGCTGGTGACCGCAATGCGCAGATCACACTTGGCGCGATCGTTGGCGCGCTGTTTGTGTTCATAATAATGCTGGGCGGGTTCTTCATGCTGCGCGGCATGTTCCGCCCAAGAATCCAGCCGTCGCTGACGGGAATGGGGATGGATTCACCCTAGAAATTCACAGTTACGTTCGGCAGGTTGAGTGCCTTGATCAAGTCGCGCAATTCCTGCCGCGCAGCGACGTTGGAAATATTCAACCCCTTCACGCCCAGATCACGCAGGTCCAGCAGGGTCAGCCCGCGCGGAAATAGCTCGCGGAAAATCACCCGTTCATTGAAACCTGGCGCGATGCGAAACCCGATACGGCGCGACAGCTTGGTGATGGCGGTTTCCATCTTTTGCTTGTTCACCATGTTTTGCGCCCCCATCCGGTTGCGCACAACGACCCAGTCAATCGGATCAAGTCCGGCCTGCGCACGCAACTGCCGCGCGTTCCAGACCATGCTGGAATAAACCGAAGGGCCCTTGATGGTTTCTCCATCGGTGTCCACATGGGCCAGCAGATCAAAGTCGACAAAGCTGTCGTTCAGCGGTGTGATTAGTGTGTCGGCCAGCGAATGCGCGACCTGTGACAGGCGCGTGTGGCTGCCAGGGCAGTCGATCAGAATAAAATCGCTATCGGGCTCCAGCGTGGCAACCGCCGCGCTAAGCCGATGATCATAGACGTTTTCACCGGGCTCAAGGCTTGCCGCATCAATTTCTGGCAGGTCGTGATACGTCGGTGTCGGCAGCGATAGACCCTCTTGGGCCATGTAGGTATTTCGGTTCTCGATATAGCGGCACAGTGTCTTCTGGCGCAGGTCCAGATCAAGCGTGCCAACCTTGTGGCCCATCCGCGACAGGGCCGTCGCCACGTGCATCGACACAGTCGATTTGCCCGCGCCGCCCTTTTCGTTTCCGACAACGATAATATGTGCCACTGCCCCAGCCCCTTTGCCTGATCCGGTTCATGTCCGGACCGTTGCGGTAACTATATGGCGCATGGGGTGCAAGGGGAAGCGGATGCACGCGCACTGCGTTGCATTTTAGCCAAGCCCTTGACTTACTAACCCAAAGGGGCCATCTGCCCCTAGACCGATACAGGCTGCCGCGTGAGCAGGGCACGTCAGGGCATAGCGCCCGACACCGCCAAAGATGTATCGAGACAGGTTCCCACCATCACGCAGGGGTTCCGCGCCACGTCGGCGTGCGAACGTTCTGTTCCCACGTCAGCGCGCGGGCGCAATCCTTTGCCGCGTTCCCCG
>JBLHNX010000064.1:0-9987 GCA_047622125.1 Paracoccaceae bacterium
GACCCCGAAGCCGAATACCAAGAGACCGTGCATAAATCCAACGCGATCCGCCGCGCCGCTGCGGATGCGGCGATGTTTCGGGGTGGGAATAGCTAACACCCCGTAGGGTGGGGTTTCCCCTCACGGCCCTACTGCGCCATCAGCACCGCCAAGGCGGGCGCGACCGAGACCTGCCCTGTTTGCCTTCGCAGTTCTGCAAATGCATCCATCTTTTGACCAAACAACAGACAAAAAGCGCTTTGATACCGGTCCGTCGCCACCCTTACTGGCCAAAATCAGGGGACTCATGGCGGCGCAAGATCTGTTTACAAAGCCCAACGTGGCGTGGGGCGCCGCGCTGTCTGTGACACTTGCCGTCTTGCCGCAATACAATGCGCCCATCTGGATCAGCCTGCCGGTCTATTTCTGGCTTTTCTTTTGGTTCTGCGCCCTGGTGGAACTTGATGATGCCAAAGGGCGTACGCGGCTTGACCGGCTGTTGTCCCACCAGGATTTCAAGTCATTTTACCACCGCCGCGTCATTCGCCCCTTTGCCCGCATCTGGCGGCGTTACTGTGATCCGGCACGCAAAACAGCAAGCGCCGCCGCGGTGTTTCGTGCGGCCCTGACGTGGCGGCTTTATGATGTCGCATTGCTGTTTGCTGTCGTCTATCCGGTCTTTCTGTGCCTTGGCTTTTGGCTGGTTCTGGGATGGGACGGCTTGCTGGGATCAGTTGTGATTTTCCCCTCGCCCGGCCCATGGTGGGATATTTGGCCAGAACGCGCAGGAATGATTGGCGTTTTGTCAATCTTGACAGCAGGGTTTATTGGGCGAAAGCTGGCCGCAGCCAGTCAGCGTGTTTTTCTACGAAAGGCCGCTGACTGGCTGGCGTCACTGGCACTCGCATTCGCAGTCGGAGTCGCGGGTATGGGCGGAGTCACAGGCGCAATCGCAGGCACAATCGCAGTCATAGTCACAGGCGCATTCGCATTCCCATTATTAGGCGCGGGCGCAGTCGCAATCGCTCTCGCAATCGCAGTCGGAGTCGCGGGTATGGGCGGAGTCACAGGCGCAGTTTTAATCGCAATCGCAGACGCACTCGCAATTGTAGACGCAGACACAGACGCACTCGCAGCCACATTCACAATCGCGGGCGCAGTCGCAATCGCTCTCGCAATCGCAGGCGCAATCGCACTCGCAATCGCAGTCGAATCTCTTGACGCCCGCTCCCGCCCTCGGCTGGCGCGTTGGCTTGTCACACTGGCGGTTCCGGTTGGGTGGGTCACCCTTGTGACAGTCGTCGACTGGACCGACATTTCCCAAGACCGCCGTGCGATTTTTCTGTTTCTTGGTGTTTTCCCGCTGATCAACGCACTGTTCGACACGGTATCATATGCGGCCACCCTCGCGCTGATGCGGCTGGGCTTACGGCGCTGGAATCCGCTGGTTTGCGCCCTGATCGATGTTGCCGTCGCTTGCGTGTTGTTCTTGTGCCTTGGCGTCACCCTGACAGCCGTTATCGCCACATTGAACCGGCTGGCCGGCGTTGACCTCATTGATATCGGCGCGTTTTTCGCCCTCGTCCAAGAATCCCCGAGGGATCACCTTTGGGTCATGCTGATGCTGTTTTCGACGATTTTGCCGACTGCAATTCATTTCGTTCTGGCCCTTTTTGGGGCGCAGCTTTTCGTTCCTGGGGTCTTGCGGGGATGGACGGTCACCGCCCTGCGTAATGCGCCAACCAGCGGCCGTGCCGCCGTCGCCGCCCCACTGTTGGCTGGGCTATGCGCGATCGTGCCGTTCTTGATTGTCGGCGGGCTTGGCGCTGTTATTTGGCACTACGGCGAGGCGGGCCGCGATTGGGCCGTGGGCCACTATTTCGATGGGCTGCTATATATTGCCACCCATATCATCGGTGCGTTTTAACAGGACACCGAGCATAAGCGTAATGCGCTGCAGACGCGGCTAATTTTCGCCGCTGTCTGCCTTAATGTGCCTGCGCAAGCTACAAAAATGCCTAAAACTGAACACAGGGCGATAGCGTTTACGCCATGATAACCAGTTAACAATATCTAGATATTCTTGTTGGTTAGGTTTGGTTATGTCCCTTCAAAACGTGCTTATTTATAATTTCGCCAGTGGCGACAGCACGTATCCTCATTCTGGGTCATTCACCGTCGGGGTTGCTGGGCAGGTGACTATCGATGATTCAAACGGCGTGGGTGACGCTCTTTTTGGCGACTACACTCATACCGGTGGGGCGGACACCAATGATCAAGACGTAACTGCGTCAAGTGTCGCGGGCGTCAACGTCGGCGACACTATTGATCTACGTTATCAATATACAATTACCGGTTCTGATGGATCAAGCGGGAACATCCATTTCATAGCGACCAACAGCACGTCAAACTATGGCCCGCTGTTCGTGTCCGATTTTCCGCTGACCGAAGGTGTCACCTATACATTCGGGTCGTTCAATACCGATGGTGCCGCCCCATATTCTTCGTTGGTGCCCTGTTTTACCGCGGCACCCAAATCGCGACGCGCAGCGGTTCAGTTTTAATCGAAACGCTTGAACCCGGTGATTCGATCTTTACGCGTGACAACGGCTTTCAGCCTCTGCGGTGGATCGGCAGCCGCACAGTGCCCGCGGTTGGCAAACACACCCCTATTTTTGTCCCCCAGGGCGCCTTGGGGGACAATAGTGCCCTTTTGGTGTCACCAAACCATCGCATGCTTATTTCTGACCCCATCGCCGAGATGCATTTCGGGGAACGCGAGCTTTTGGTGTCAGCAAAACATCTGGTCGGTATGAACGGCATATCCAGATCGGGTGGGGGCCAGGTCACCTACATTCATTTGCTCTTTGACAGCCACCAAATTGTTATTGGAAACGGCGCCTTCAGCGAAAGCTTCTTTCCGGGTCCCATGGCGATCCGATCACTGGCTGCCGATCCCCAAAACGAGGTCTTTGACCTTTTTCCAGAGCTTAACACCGATCTGGCGAATGGGTATGGCATGACCGCGCGCTTGTGCCTGAACAGGGCAGAGGCATCTGTATTGCGCAATATCGCGGCATAGGGCGCCTTTGCCGATACTCGCGTTAAACCCCGCCAAGTCCTGCGCGATCTAGCACGGCTATTCCTGCGCCAGTAACACCGCTGACACAGGTGCGACCGACACCTGCCCTGCCCTGTTGGCGGTGCCCCAAAGGATCAACGCGGAAATCGTGTCAGGGCGCACGCGACCCAGCAAAACGACACCGCTTTGTTGGCGCGCACGGAATGCGGCTTGGTCAAGGAACCGTCGGATGACGCGGGCGTCTTGGCCTTCGCTGTCAAGGTCGCGGTAGACCACGGCGGCGGGCACCTGTGCGCGTTCAGCTTCGCGCAGGGCTTGGTTCAGGCCTTGCGACACGGTGACAAGCGCGCGCCCGTCAGCGGCCAGAATTTCCATCGCCTGACGTGTTACTTCGATGTCAGACTGCAAGCCGCCCTCGCCGCTATCGAGCACAAGAACGGCCTCGGGCAGCACCGCGAAATACGCAGCAAAAGCGACCTCAACGTCACTTGGCGCAGCACCAAGGGGCAGGTTGATCAAGGTGGCAACTTCAACGCCATCGGCGCGATAGGCAGCCATTTTTGCGGCGGCGTCCGGCGCGCTGGGATCAAGCGCGATTGTCACAGGGAACGGCAGGCCCGCAAGCGCTGCTGACGCACCAGGCATCGCCCCGTCATCAATCAGAACCACCGACAAAAGCGGCTTGCCATCGGAATTATCATGCGCTGCCGCAAAGCGTTCCAACGCATCCCCACCTGTCGCAGCAGTGTCATCAGAAGCGGGCGCGGTTTCGCCTACCGGGCGACGGATAATAACGCCGCTATCGTCGGCAGTTGGCAATGTGGAAGTATCACCCTGAAGCTGAATCGCAGGGGCGGTCGCGGGGGCTTGGGGGGTCGCATCGCTTTCGGCGCCGGGCGTTTCATCAATCATAGCATCAGCCACGGCTGCGTCAGTGCTCGCGCTGTCTTCGCCTGCAATAACGGGCGCATCATCTTCAGGGTCCATGACGACAAATTCTTCGGGTTCGGGTTCGGGCAGAACCATGCCGTCGTTTTCGTCAAAGGCCGTGTCATCCACAATCATCGGTGCAACCGGCTGCACGGGGTCGGTAGACAGGGTGATGTCGTCCTCGGCCACTGGCACTTGTGGTGCCGCGGTTTGCGGCGTCGGCAAGACCGGATCGAGAGTATTTTCCATATCGATCAGTGGCGCGCTTGTGCCACCGTCGGGGGCACCAAGATCTGCCGCCACGGTTCCGGTCTGGGGCACCACAGCGGGGGCGGTATCGGCAACGGGTGCGTCATTTTCAGCGGTGGGGGCTGTGACGCTGGGTGTTGCGCTAAGGGTCGGGCTATCTTCCATCGCCTCGACGCCAGCGGGCACCGTGCCCGCTGTCATATCGCCACTGCCTGCAAGCGGAGCCTCGACCTGCGGGCGGACTGGCGGGGAATTGCCAGCGGGTTGATCATTAAGCAGTGATGCCGCTGCGAGTGCGATGCCTGACACCAAGGTGCCCGAAAAAATGCCTGAAAAAAGTCCGCGTCCCACGTGATCGCCTCGCCTTGTTGCCTGCATTACCCACACATCGCCCGTGCAGCGCCTTGAGGACCTTGACGATTGCTTGCGTGTCGGCCCATGTACCGCCAGAGTATACCGCGACCCTAAGGGGCGGCGGTAGCCCCCAATTTTGCCCGAGGCCGGATATGCTTCTTCTGATCGATAATTACGACAGTTTCACCTATAATCTGGTGCATTATCTAGGCGAGCTAGGCGCAGATGTGATCGTAAGACGCAACGATGCTTTGGACGTTGCGCAAGCCATGAGCATGGGCGCGGATGCAATCGTGCTTTCCCCCGGCCCTTGTGATCCAGCGCAAGCGGGCATTTGTCTGGCGCTGACACAGGCTGCGGCAGAAACGAAAACCCCGCTGATGGGGGTCTGTCTGGGCCATCAGACAATCGGCGAGGCATTTGGCGGCCATGTGGTGCGCTGCCACGAGATCGTGCACGGCAAAATGGGCGCGATGAAACATACCGGTAAAGGCGTTTTTGCAGGTCTGCCCAGCCCGTTTGACGCCACGCGCTATCATTCACTGATCGTCGAACGCGCCACCCTGCCCGATTGCCTCGAGATCACTGCCGAACTGGAAGATGGCACGATCATGGGACTGCAGCACAAGACCCTGCCTATTCACGGCGTGCAGTTTCACCCCGAAAGCATCGCCTCGCAGCATGGGCATAAATTGCTGGGTAATTTCCTTGAACTCGCCAACGTCAGGACCACCGCATGAGCGACAAAATGAAGCCGCTGATTTTCGCCGCCTCCGAGGGGCCATTGTCGCGCGCGCAGGCGAACCTCGCGTTCGAACTGCTGTTCGAAGGTCTGGCAACCCCCGCACAGATCGGCGGGTTTCTTATGGCGATGCGCGCACGCGGCGAAAGTGTCGCCGAATACGCAGCGGCAGCAGCGGCGATGCGCGCCAAATGCATCCCCGTGACAGCCCCCGAGGGCGCAATGGATATCGTCGGCACGGGTGGTGACGGGCTTGGCACGCTCAACATTTCCACGGCCACCGCGTTTGTTGTCGCTGGCGCGGGCGTGGTCGTCGCCAAACACGGCAACCGCAACCTGTCGTCGAAATCCGGCGCGGCGGATGCCCTTGATGTGATCGGGATCGATGTGATGGTCGGCCCCGAGGTTGTGCAGCGCGGTTTGGCCGAGGCTGGTATCGGCTTTATGATGGCGCCGATGCATCATCCTGCAATGAAACACGTCGGCCCGATCCGCGCCGAATTGGGCTGTAAGACGATTTTCAACATCCTTGGGCCGCTCACCAATCCGGCAGGCGTCAAACGCCAACTAACCGGGACCTTCGCGCCTGATCTGATCTTTCCGATGGCCGAAACACTGCTTGATCTGGGGTCCGAAAAAGCATGGCTTGTGCATGGTAACGACGGCATGGACGAGGTCTCTATCACTGGCAGCACGGCGGTGGCTGCCCTTGAAAACGGCCAGATCACCGCAATGGAAGTCCACCCCGAGGACGCCGGCCTGCCCGTCTATCGCCTGCGCGATGTGCTTGGCGGATCACCGCAAGAAAACGGCGCGGCCCTGCTGGCCCTGATGGACGGCGAGACAGGTGCGTATCGTGATGCGGTGTTGTTGAATGCTGCCGCCGCCCTGATCGTGGCTGATCGTGCCACAACCCTCAAAGAGGGTGTCGAAATTGCACGCGAAAGCATCGACAGTGGCGCGGCCAAACGCGCCGTCACCACACTTGCCAGAATTACCCAAGCGGGCTGATCCTTTTGGGAAAACTGCGCAAATCCTGCACATTATTCCCGTTGCGGCCCCTGCCGGCGTGGCGCATGTTTCGCTAAAAAGTATGGACGGGACAGACACATGAAAACCTTTCTTCTGCGCGGCGGCTGGCTCTGCGTGATCGGCGTGGCACTTATTGTCGCGGCAATCGCGCTTTACCTATCACTCGTCGCGCTTAATGCCCGCTTGCTCGACGAAGGCACCGCGACCAGCGGCACGATCGTCAGCAAAGAGATTCATGAGACCACAAATGGCATGCGTGTTCGGCAACGGCGCACCACATACAGTTTCTTCGTGAGCGTCCGCTATGATGTGGACGGCATTCCCCAAACCCAGCTTCATAAGATATCAGAGACCTTCTACAACGCGACCCCGACGGGCGCGCAGGTGCCCGTGATCTATCTTGCCGATCGCCCGGACGTCCTGACGCTCGAGAATGGCCGCGAATTGCGCCGCGAAAGCCGTGCGGCCTATGTTTTCGCTGGGCTTGGCGTGTTGATGATTGCCTTGGGGCTCTATCTGCACCGTTTCCTAACCGCCCGCGCCGATTTGCGCCGAAACGGCGTGGCTGTGCGCGCCAATGTGAGCAAGATTCAATTCGGCAATGGCGGGACGGCGCTTACTTACGAATTTACCAGCGCTGACGGGACGTCCTGCAAAGGCGCCGTACGCCGCACAGGGCGTCACTGGGGCGAGTTGAAAGTCGGCAGTCCAATCGCCGTAATTCACCACCCGCAGCGGCCAAAATTACACATGCTGGAAATGGACGCACAGCGGTAACGCCACTTTTCAATCGCGCGCTGTGGGGTTAGTCTCGCGCCATGGATATTCTAGACAAAATCAAAGCTTACAAGCTGGAAGAAGTCGCCGCGCGCAAAGCGGCTCGCCCAATGGCTGACATCGAAGACGCGGCCCGCGCCGCAGGCCCCACACGCGGCTTCGCTGATCGCCTGATCGAGGCTAGCCGCGAGGGCTATGGGCTGATTGCCGAGATCAAAAAAGCCAGCCCTTCCAAGGGCTTGATCCGCGCTGACTTTGATCCACCCGCCCTCGCTCAGGCCTACGCCGCGGGCGGAGCCACCTGCCTGTCGGTCCTCACAGACACGCCGTCGTTCCAAGGGGCCGATGAATACCTGGTCGCCGCGCGCAATGCCTGCGATCTGCCCGTGCTGCGCAAGGATTTTATGTATGACACCTATCAAGTCGCCGAAGCCCGCGCGATGGGGGCTGATTGCATCTTGATCATCATGGCAAGCGTCAGCGACGCCCAAGCGATTGAATTAGAAGATGCTGCGCTCCACTGGGGCATGGATGTGTTGATCGAAGTGCACGACGCAGCCGAACTGGAACGCGCAACGATGCTGAAATCGCCATTGATGGGGATTAACAATCGTAACCTCAAGACCTTTGAAACCACGCTCGACACCACGCGCACCTTGTCCAAATTGGTGCCCGAGGACCGTGTGATCGTCTGCGAAAGCGGGCTGAACACCGCCGCCGAACTGGCCGAAATGGCGATGTATGGCGCGCGCAGTTTCCTGATCGGCGAAAGCCTGATGCGTCAGGACGATGTGGCTGGCGCAACCCGCGCGCTGCTGGCAAATCCGCTGATGGCGGGTGGCATGTAATGAGCGACACCCTAAGCCACTTTGACGGCGCGGGCCACGCCCACATGGTCGATGTGTCCGACAAGGATATCACGTCGCGCGTCGCCGTGGCCCAAGGACACATCACCATGACGCCCGCAACGCTGGCGATGATTATGGAAGGGCGCGCAGGCAAGGGCGATGTTCTTGGAATTGCACGGATTGCAGGGATCATGGGGGCCAAGAAAACCTCGGATCTGATCCCGCTGTGCCACCCGCTGCCGATCACCAAGGTCGCCATCGATCTCGTGTGTGACACCACCCTCCCCGGCGTGCGCATCACTGCGACCGTGAAAACCACCGGCCAGACAGGCGTTGAAATGGAAGCCCTCACCGCCGTATCAGTGGCGGCCCTGACGGTGCACGACATGGTGAAAGCCGTGCAGAAAGACATGGTGATAGGCGGTATTCGCGTGACCATGAAAGACGGCGGCAAATCAGGGTTGTTTGAGGGATGACCCCCGTCGCCGATGCCCTTGCGGCCCTGTTTCGCCTCGTCACACCCCTGACAACTGAGGACGTGCCCTTGACCCAAGCAGCTGGCCGCACTTTGGCGCGGCCGTTGCAGGCGCGCCGTGATCAACCGCCGTTTTCGGCCTCGGCGATGGATGGCTATGCGGTCCGCAGCGGCGATGTGGCCTTGGGTGCGACGCTCACTGTCATCGGCGAAGCGGCGGCGGGTCATGGGTTTGACGGGACCGTTAACGCAGGTCAGGCCGCGCGGATTTTCACAGGTGCGCCTCTGCCCGCAGGGGCCGACCGTGTGGTCATTCAGGAAGACGTGACACGCAGCGGCGACCAGATCACCATATCTGATCAGCCGAGCGATAATCACAACATCCGCCCGCTTGGTGCAGATTTCCGCGTTGGTGATACGCTGTCAGCGCCGCGCGTGCTGACCCCGTCCGACGTGGCCCTGATCGCGGCGATGAATATCGCGCAGGTTCCCGTTACACGCCGCCCCATTGTGGCGATTATCGCCACGGGTGATGAACTTGTGCAGCCCGGTGAAACGCCGGGACCGGACCAGATTATCGCTTCAAACAGCTATGGATTGCATGCTTTGGTCACAGCGACCGGCGCGCAGGCGCGGCTGCTGCCGATTGCGGGCGATACGCTGGACGAGATCCGGCAGGTATTTGAATTGGCCCACGGCGCTGACCTGATCCTGACCATCGGCGGCGCATCGGTCGGGGATCACGATCTGGTTGGGCCTGCGGCGCAATCCCTTGGAATGGAGCGCGCGTTTTATAAGGTCGCGATGCGCCCCGGCAAGCCGTTGATGGCAGGCAAACTGGGCGATGCGATGATGATCGGCCTGCCCGGAAATCCGGTTTCGGCGATGGTCTGCGGGCATGTGTTTGTGGCCCCGGTGTTGCGCGCAATGCTGGGGCTGGCACACCGGCCCGCCCCGCGCATTACCGCCCGTCTTGCCGCACCTCTTTCGGCCAATGGACCGCGCGAACACTATCTGCGCGGCTTTGTCGGCGCGGACGGCGCAACCGCATTTTCCAAACAAGACAGCTCGCTACTCACGGTGTTGTCGGATGCGAACTGCCTGATCGTTCAACCTCCCAATGGACCTGCGCAAAAAACCGGCGAAATGGTCGAAATCCTGATGTTGTGACTGAAACCGTTGACACAAAACGGGAACATGCGTAGAACATAGACAAAACGTATGCAGATCAGGAGTGTGACATGCTGACGAAAAAACAGCTCGACCTGTTGGAGTTCATCCAGAAACGAGTGCAGCGCGATGGCGTCCCGCCCAGCTTTGACGAGATGAAAGAAGCACTTGATCTGCGCTCGAAATCCGGCATTCACCGGCTGATTACCGCATTGGAAGAACGCGGATTTATCCGCCGCCTAGCCCACCGCGCCCGCGCGCTTGAGATTATCAAACTGCCCGAGGCGATGGGCGGCGCTGCCACCAGCGGCTTTAGCCCGCGCGTGATTGATGGTGATCGTCCCGATAG
>JBLHNX010000065.1:0-9948 GCA_047622125.1 Paracoccaceae bacterium
ACAATCGGCGTTTTGCGGATCTGGCGCACGAAATCCAGCGCTTTGGCCACGGCCACATCTCCGGTTGCTTTGCCTTTGATGATTTCCACCAGCAACATTTTATCGACGGGCGAGAAGAAGTGAATGCCAATGAACTGATCAGGACGGGCCGATGCCTTGGCCAGTTCCGTGATCGGTAAGGTCGAGGTGTTGGAAGCAAAGATGCAATCCTTGCCGACAATTTCCTCGACGGCTTTGGTCACAGTCGCCTTGATGCCCAAGTCCTCGAACACAGCCTCGACGATCAAATCACAGCCCTTGAGGGCTGCGTAATCTGTGGTCGCGGTGATGCGGGCCAGCGCGGCCTCTTTCTGTTCTGGCGTGGCTTTCTTGCGGGAAATCCCCTTGTCGTAATAATCCGACGTATAAGATTTGCCCTTGTCAGCAGCGTCCTGTTTCTGGTCCAGCAAGACCACTTCGATACCTGCTTTGGCAGACACCAGCGCGATGCCCGCACCCATCATGCCAGCGCCCAAGACGCCGACTTTCTTGACGGCTTGGTCAGCCACATCGGGACGGTTGGCACCCTTTTCCAAAGCCTCTTTGTTGATGAACAAACTGCGGATCATCGCCTCACTGCTGGGGTTCAGCAACACGTTGGTAAACCAGCGCGCCTCGATTTTCAGCGCTGTATCGAATGGCACCAATGCACCTTCATAGACCGCCGACAACAACGCCTTGGCCGCCGGATAGACGCCCATCGTGTTGCCGTTGACCATCGCCGAAGCCCCGACAAACGTCATGAAACCAGCTGGATGATACGGCGCGCCGCCGGGCATTTTATATCCCTTTTCATCCCATGGTTTGACGATTTTCGGTTCAGACAAAACCCACGCCTTGGCTGCAGAAATCAATTCATCAGCGGCAACGACTTCGTCGATCACGCCAGCCTGCATAGCCCGTTTGGGATCGTTCAGCTTGCCCTGCAACAATAGCGGCGATGCCGCCATCGCGCCCATCTTGCGTACAAGGCGGGTGGTGCCGCCCATGCCCGGAAAAATCCCGACCATGATTTCCGGCAAGCCGATTTTAGCCTTGGGATTATCAGCGGCAAAAATCCGATGACACGCTAGTGGAATTTCCAACCCTATGCCCAGCGCAGTGCCCGGCAGGGCAGCGGCAATTGGCTTGCCACCTTTGTTGGTCTTTGGCTCCATGCCCGCGCGTTCGATCTTGCGCAGGATGCCGTGGGATTTCATGAGGCCCTCGAACAGCCCCTTGGCCGGATTGTCGCCGGCGCTCGCCTTCATCTTGGCGATGATGTTCAGGTCCATGCCGCCCGCAAAGGTGTCTTTGCCGGATGTGATGACAACGCCTTTGATGGCATCATCCGCAAGGGCCTGATCAACCAGCGCGTCCAGATCATCCCAGCCTTCAAGGCTCAGGACGTTCATGGATTTGCCTTTGACATCCCAAGTAATAATCGCGACGCCATCAGCGTCAGTTTTCATTGTGAAATCGGTCATTTATCTGATCCTCACACGCGTTCGATGATTGTGGCGGCACCCATGCCGGATGCGATGCAGAGCGTGGCAAGTCCGACCTCTTTGTCGCTGCGCTCAAGCTCGTCCAGCAAGGTGCCGATGATGATCGCACCAGTCGCCCCAAGGGGGTGGCCCATGGCGATGGACCCGCCATTAACGTTCACCAGTGACGGATCGACGTTAAACGCCTGCATGAACCGCAGCACGACCGAGGCAAAGGCCTCGTTCACTTCAAACAGATCAATGTCGCCAATCGCCATGCCCGCATCGGCCAAAATCTTATGTGTCACAGGCACGGGGCCGGTCAGCATGATGGTTGGGTCGGTGCCGATCTTGGCCGTCTGACGGATACGGGCGCGCGGCTTGATGCCATGTTTGTCGCCCCATTCCTTGGATGCCACCAATACGCCCGCAGCACCATCGACGATACCGGACGAATTGCCCGCATGGTGGATGTGGTTGATGTGCGCCAGATGCGGATATTTCATCAGCGCAATCTTATCAAAACCGGGCATCACTTCACCCATATCCTTGAAGGCTGGCTTCAGCGCGCCAAGGCTTTGCATGTCGGTGCCGGGGCGCATGTATTCGTCATGGCCCAGAATTTCGAGACCATTCTGATCACGCACGGCAACGATGGATTTGGCAAAGCGGTTGTCGTCCCATGCCGCCTTGGCGCGCTTTTGGGATTCAACGGCCAACTGGTCGACATCATCACGCGTAAAGCCATATTCGGTCGCGATAATATCAGCTGAAATGCCTTGCGGTACAAAATAGGTTTCCATCGCAATCGACGGATCAACGGCGATCGCCGCCCCGTCGCTGCCCATCGCCACGCGGCCCATCATCTCGACACCACCGGCAATATAGGCCTCGCCTGCGCCGCCTTTGACTTGGTTGGCCGCCAAATTCACCGCCTCCATGCCCGAGGCACAAAAACGGTTGATTGCCAGACCGGGGATGCGTTCATCAAGGTTGGACGCCAGCACCGCCGTGCGGGCCAAACAACCGCCCTGTTCACCGACTTGGGTGACATTACCCCAGATCACATCCTCAACGGCGTGACCTTCCAGATTGTTGCGATCCTTGAGCGCATTCAGCACACCCGCAGACAGGCGCGCCGATGTGACTTCGTGCAGGCTGCCGTCTTGGCGACCTTTACCGCGCGGCGTACGCACGGCGTCATAGATATAAGCTTCGGTCATGGGATTCCTCCGATTAAGCGCGGTCAGCGGGGCTGCCGGGCATCAGGTCATAGGGAAGGGCGAAATGGGGAAGGGCCGCGATCTGGTCAAGCCAGCGGTCGATGTTTGGATATGCGGCGCGCTCGAAGGTGAATTCTTCGGGGTAAAATAGATATCCGGCACAGGCGATGTCAGCGATGGTCACCACTTCAGATGCCAGCCAGTCGTTGTCAGATAGATGCGTTTCCATGATTTTCAGCGCGCCGTGCAAACGGGCCGACATAAAGGCGATGACATCGGCGTTGCGCTTGTCTTCGGGCAGGAAATTCATCTGGAACCGCAAGGCACCTGCAACACCGCTGACCTTGTGATTGTCAAAGAACATCCAGCGTAGGACTTCGCGGCGTTCGGCCGCGGATTTACCACCAAGGCTGCCGGTCTTGGAACTGATGTAATCTTGAATGACTCCCGATTGTGTCAGGACCAAATCACCGTCTTCCATAACAGGCACTTCGCCCATGATGTTGAGGCTGCGAAATTCGGACGACCGGGTCGCGCCGTTAAAAAAGTCAACAAAAACGGGGGTCCATTCGCTCTCGGTCAGGGCCAGTGTCAGCGCGGCCTTGTAGGCATTTCCGCTTTCGCCAAAGCAATGCAGCTTGATCATGTTGTGACCCCCTCCCAAGGGTGTGCCCGCGGCAGTCGCGGAGATTTGGATATTTTTGGCAAGATGAGTGTTGGTGCGGTGATCTTAAACCGACGTTAACCCATTCTTGCCAATCTTGTTGCGCGGTACAGGCTGGGAAGCCGATGACCGTGCAAGGTGAGGTTGCTCAGTGACCTGACTGGGCAAGATGGGCAGCAGTCTCATCTTGCCCAAAATATCCCCGCCGGAGGCATCCTACCTATCTTTTGCGCGCCTCCAGTTCCGAATTAAACACCCGCAACCGATGCGTAAACGTATCGTCGTTGATCACGGAATCGAAGTTTTCAAACAGAAACGACAGCGCCTCGCCTTCATCCAGACCGGCGTCCTTGCTGAACTTTTTCAAGCGGCGATAACCATCCTCGGTCATCGCCACCGGGAACCGGCGTGTCAGGCGAAGGCGTTTTGGCATGTCAGTCCTTTCTGCGGGTAGGCTTTCACCCACCCTCGTTTCAGAATTGCGCGGCGTCCAGTGCCATCACGGTATCGGCACCGGTGTTGATCCGTGCAAGGTGCAGCGCCGTCGCAGGCAATTGCCGCGCCATATAGTAACGCCCTGTTGCGATCTTTGTTTCATAGAACGCGGTATCAGAGGCACCATCCGCCAAAGCATCTATCGCGGCCTTGCCCATACGCGCCCACATCAGCCCAATGCAGACATGACCCATCATATGCATAAAGTCATATGACCCAGCCAAGGCGTTGTTGGGATTCTTCATGCCGTTCTGCATGAAATACATCCCCGCCGCTTTCAGGTCTTTTGAAGCAGCTTTCAGCGGGTCAAGGAAGTCGCGTTCGTAGGCTTCATCGCCTTTGTTGTCTGCGATGAAGGTTTTAATCATCTCGAAAAACGCCATGACGTGCTTGCCGCCATCCTGGGCCAGTTTACGGCCGACAAGGTCAAGCGCCTGCACACCGTTGGCGCCTTCATAGATCATCGCGATCCGCGCATCCCGGGCGAACTGCGACATGCCGGATTCCTCGATATAGCCGTGTCCGCCATAAACCTGCTGGGCGGCGACTGCGTATTCAAACCCTTTGTCGGTCTGGAAGCCTTTGATCACGGGTGTCATCAGCGAGATAAGCCCGTCTGCTTCGGCGTCACCGTTCTTGTGCGCGCGGTCTATCAGATAGGCGCCCCAGAACGTCAGCGCGCGCGCGCCTTCATTGAACGACTTTTGATCCATCAAGTTGCGGCGAATGTCAGGGTGGACCATGAGCGGGTCAGCAGGCCCTTCTGGGTTTTCCACGCCTGTCACCGCACGCCCCTGCAAGCGATCGTTGGCATAGGCCACGGCGTTTTGATAGGCGACTTCGGACTGCGCATAGCCTTGCAGGCCGACGCCCAGACGCGCTTCGTTCATCATTGTGAACATCGCGCGCATACCTTTGTGCATCTCGCCCAGCAGATACCCTTTGGCGCCGTCATAGTTCATCACACAGGTCGCATTGCCGTGGATGCCCATCTTTTCTTCGATCTTGCCAACCGTGACAGGGTTGCGATCGCCAAGTGATCCATCATCGTTGACGATGAACTTCGGCACAACGAACAGCGACACGCCTTTGATCCCGTCGGGACCGCCTGGAATTTTGGCCAGCACGAGGTGAATGATGTTGTCGGCCATGTCGTGATCACCGGCCGAGATGAAAATCTTTTGCCCTGAGATCGCATAAGACCCGTCATCTTGCGGGTCCGCTTTGGTGCGCATCAGGCCCAGATCCGTGCCGCAATGCGGTTCGGTCAGGTTCATCGTGCCGGTCCATTCACAGGTCGTCATCTTGGGCAGATACATCTGCTTTTGCGCGTCCGTGCCGTGGATATAGATCGCCGAGTAAGCCCCGTGTGTCAGGCCCTGATACATCTGGAACGCCATGTTTGCGCTGACCAGCGTTTCCTGTGCAGCCGTGTGCATGATGTATGGCAAGCCCTGACCGCCGTATTGAGGGTCACAATCCATCGCCGTCCAGCCGCCGTCTTTCATTTGCTTAAAGGCTTCTTTGAAACCTTTGGGCGTGCGCACCGTTCCGTTTTCCAAAACGCAGCCTTCGGTATCGCCGACGCCATTGAGCGGGGCGAGCACTTCGGAGGCAACTTTGCCTGCTTCTTCCAGCACGGCACCTGTAAAATCGCGATCAAGTTCGTCAAAGCCTGGGATGTCTTGCTCGGACACTTTCAGCAAATCGTGAAGGATGAATTGCATGTCCTTGATGGGGGCGTTGTAGATGGGCATGTGATGTCTCTCCGTCAGTGAGGTGTCAGGATGCGCCTTTAGGCGGCGTTATGTTTCGCGTTTAGTTTGGCAAGTTGCGCCTTGCCCCAGACCATTTGGTCCTTCAACTCGCCGATGGCTTCGTCCAACTCGGCCTTTTGGGCCTCCATGTCGAACAGGTGCTTTTCGGCCAGTTCATATGTCTTGGCGAGTTGTGTCGCCTGCTGGTCACCCATGTCATAAAGGTCGAGCAGCTGCCGGATTTCTTCGAGGGAAAACCCAAAGCGTTTGCCGCGCAAGATCAGTTTCAGCCGCGCACGATCGCGTTTCGTGAAAAGGCGTTTTTGGCCTTCACGGATCGGGAACAAAAGTTCCTTTGATTCGTAAAACCGCAACGTGCGCGGTGTTACATCATAGGCTTCGCACATTTCGCGAATGGTCAGTGTTTGGTCAGTCATATCTGTTCCTCCGGCAAGATCGTGTTGCCAGTGACGTGCGGTCTCGGGCTCCACCTTACAAGTAAAGCTGACGTAAACGTAAACGTAACGCGACGTCATTTCGGCGCGCGCGAAATGTCCGGCAAGTTAACCCTAAGTAACGCGCAATTTTCTAACGGAGGTGGCGGGTAAGAATTTGCCCGGCGGCCAATAAAAGAAGGGCGTTGTGGTAAAACGCCATGCCGATAAGCGGCGTCGTCGGGGCCAAGCAGAATCCCCATTCAGGTGGCCAGACGCGGCTTTGCTCAGGCGGCTTGCCGCTGCGTCACATGTCAAAGTAATAAATGTCCGGTGGTGAACGGGGTCAAAACGGATGATGTCGCGGTCGCAATTGGCGGGCTTCATCAGGCCGTGCAGATCACCCCAGCGAGGCGGCGGTTTCGTCGCGCAAGGTCTTCAATTCGGTCATGGTTTCTTCGATTTGGGTCTTTTGCTCGCCCAGCTCGGCCATTTGTTTGTCGGCAAGCTCAATCCACGCGCGCATTTGGGCGGCGTTGCCTTCATGTTCGTAAATCAACAGCCATTGGCGAATATCTTCGAGGGCAAAACCAAACCGGCGGCCGCGTAAGATAAGCGTCATACGGGCCAGTTCGCGCGGGCCGTAAAAACGCGCGCGGCCTTCGCGATCAGGTGTGAGCAGTTCGATGTATTCGTAGTACCGCAGGGTGCGCGGCGTCACGTCGAAATGGGCGCACATTTCCTTGAAATTGAGGCGGGTCTCGTCCATCGTTATCTCCCTGTCGCTTATGGTATGCTGTCGGGCGTCCGCGAGCAACTGCGATAGCGCGCACGGGCCTGCGCAAAAGATAGCGCGCGGGCCTACGCAAGAGGCGCCCTTAACATATGCGGCAGTTCCGTCGGCGACTATCCGCAGTGGGGCGAAACTGTCATGAAGAAATATCCGCAATCGCTTATAATGCGCTTGCACCGGATGCGACAAATGCCAAATTGCCGCGCAGCGCAGGAGAGAGCATGACAGATCAGTCTGATACCGAAATGACAGCAAAACGCGAGAAACTTGCGCGCCAGTTCATTGAGGCGATTCCCCATTCCCGCGCCCTTGGTATGACCTTGACCGAAATCGCGGATGGGAAAGCGGCAATCAGTATGGCGTATGACGTGCGCTTTGTCGGTGATCCCGAAACCGGTGTAATTCATGGTGGGGCAGTGTCGGCCCTGATGGATACCTGCGGCGGCGCGGCGGTGATGGTTCACCCAAGCGCGCCCGCGGGCACGGCCACGCTTGATCTGCGCATCGACTACATGCGCCCGGCCACTCCCGGCCAGACGATAACGGCCTCGGCAGAATGCTATCACGTCACCCGCTCGGTTGCATTTGTGCGGGCTGTGGCGACGGACGAAGACACAAGCCGCCCTGTCGCCACTGCTACCGGCGCATTCACAGTCGAGCGCGCAAAATGAACCAGACAAACCCAAGGACCGTGACATGAAGCGCCCCGAACCTGTCCAAGTGATCAAACAACGCCGTGATGCCGCCCTCGCAAGCCTTGTTGGTGGCGTGCCCTATATCGGCTTTTTGGGGATGCAGTTTGACCGGCGCGGCGACGAGTTGACGGCCGTTTTGCCCTACGATGATAAACTGATCGGCAACCCGATGTTGCCCGCGCTGCACGGCGGTGTCACCGCGGCATTCTTGGAAACAACAGCAATTATCGCCCTAAGCTGGGCAACCCTTTGGGAAGATATTGAAGGCGCGCAGGCTGCCGATTTCCAGATCGACGCACGGTCCGCGCCACGCTTGCCCAAGACAATTGATTTAACTGTGGACTACCTGCGCACCGGCCTGCCACGCGATGCCTATGCGCGCGCGCGTATAAACCGCTCGGGGCGGCGCTATGCTTCGGTCCACGTCGAAGCATGGCAGGATAACCGCGCCCGTTTGTTCGCCCAAGCGACAGGGCATTTCCTGATGCCAACGCGAGATGGCTAGCACCGCTGATCTGACCCATCGGCGGGTCCTAAATATTGCTCTGCCGATTGTTCTGTCCAATGCGACGGTGCCGATCCTTGGGGCCGTTGATACCGGCGTCGTCGGGCAGTTGGGGCTGGCGGCACCGATCGGGGCAGTGGGTATAGGCGCAATCATCCTGACTGCATTTTATTGGGTGTTCGGCTTTCTGCGCATGGGCACGACGGGCTTTGCCAGTCAGGCGCTTGGGCGCGGTGATCTAGCCGAAGGGGCCGCGATTTTAAGTCGTGCTTTGGGCATTGCCCTGCTCGCCGGTCTAGCGATCATCGTGCTGCAGCGCCCGCTGTTTTTCCTGTCGTTCCTTGTGTCCCCCGCCAGTGTTGAAGTTGAAGGCATGGCGCGCAGCTATATGGGCATCCGTGTGTGGTCTGCGCCCGCGCTGATCTCGCTATATGCCATCACCGGCTGGCTGATTGCGGCGGAACGCACCCGTGCGGTGCTGGTGATCCAGCTTTGGATGAACGGGCTGAATATCGGTCTTGATCTGTGGTTCGTACTGGGCCTTGACTGGGGCGTTGAAGGTGTGGCGATTGCGACGTTGGTCGCTGAATGGAGCGGTGCCGCCCTTGGCCTGTGGTTCTGTCGCGCTGCATTCGCCACGCCCGCGTGGCGCGACTTTGCGCGCGTGGCTGACCCCATCAAGCTACGCAGGTTTGCCCAAGTGAACCGCGACATTTTGCTGCGCTCGCTGATGCTGCAGGCGATTTTCGTAAGTTTCCTGTTCTTTGGTGCGCGCTTTGGCGATGTACAGCTGGCCGCAAATCACATCCTGCTGCTGTTCTTGAACATCACCGCCTATGCCATGGACGGGCTGGCGTTTTCTGCCGAAGCCTTTGTGGGGCAAGCGCTGGGGGAGGGTCGTCGCGCGGCCCTGCGCCGTGCTGCTGTCTTGACCAGCATTTGGGGCTTTGCGGTCGGGGTCTTCCTTGCCGCTGTGTTCTTGATCGCAGGTGGTCAGATCATCGACATCATGACAACCGCGCCCGAAGTTCGCGCAGTCGCGCGTGCCTATCTGCCCTATATGATCCTTGCGCCGATCCTTGGCGCCGCCGCCTGGATGCTCGACGGTATTTTCATCGGCGCGACCCGCACCGCCGATATGCGCAATATGATGTTCCTGTCTGCGGTGATCTATTTCGTCGCCGTGTTGGTGCTGATGCCTATGCTGGGCAACCACGGGCTTTGGGTCGGGTTTCTAATCAGCTTTGTGGCGCGCGGGATTACGTTGGGCTGGAAATATCCAGCACTTGAACGGTCAGTCACTTAAAGGATTGTCAGCACATTTTCCGGCGGGCGACCAATCGCGGCCTTGCCGTTCGCAAGCAAAACGGGACGTTCGATCAGGATCGGGTGGGCCGCCATGTTCGAGAGGAGTGTGGCGTCACTCGCGTCTTTCAGACCCAGCTCTTTATAAACTGCTTCGCCCTTGCGGATCATAGCGGCGGGTCCGCCAAACAGGGTGGCGACTTGCGTTAGGTCGGCCAGCGTGGGGGCGTCCTGCAAATAGAGGCGCACCTCTGGGTCATGCCCGTTCGCGGTCAACAACGCCAAAGTCTGGCGTGATTTGCTGCACCGTGGGTTGTGCCAGAGAATCATAGCCATGCGCCTTTGTCAGTGCCGACAGCATCTGCAACGCTTGCAAAGCCGTCCCGTTCAAGCAAATCATCCAACCCCCGCGCGATGTCTTCGGCAAGGCTGATGCCGCCATAAACCAGCGCTGTATAAAGCTGCACAGCAGACGCGCCCGCGCGAATTTTCGCATAGGCCTGTTCAGCGCTGCCAACCCCGCCAACCCCGATCAGCGGTAGATCGGTGAGCGTGGATAGTTTTGCCAGCAC
>JBLHNX010000066.1:0-9769 GCA_047622125.1 Paracoccaceae bacterium
GTAAAACGCGATACCCGCCGAAATGAGCCCGACATTCTGTTCGCCAGCCGCGTCCATAAGCGCGCGCCCGAAACGCCACGCCCGCATGGCGAGCCCGTTAATTTGCAAAGACCTGAAGTTCGGGCAGACCTGTCAGCGGCGCCTCAAGCAGGCGCATCGCGGCAAGGCTGATCTGACTTCCCGATCCCGGCGCGCGCCCCGAAGGGCGCAGTTCTACATTCACCGATTTTCCGTTCACCGCATACTCCACGCGACCAAGCGTCAACACTGTCACCAGCGGCGTCTTTAGCCATATTCCGGGGTCCGTTGGCGCGCCAAGCGAGGCAATCGTGGAGCCAAGCGCACGTTCACCATCTGCGTCCTGGACGACAGGCGCAGCCAAAGCCTCGGCGCGATCCTCGGGCGTTGTGGTATCAAACTGCGCGACAGTGCGCGCGCCGGGCGGCGGTGCTGGTGGCGGGGTCGGATCGAGGGTTTCCGGCACAGGATCGCTTGGTTCAGCGGCGGCCGCGTCGACAGAACGATCTGGCCACATTGCAAATATCCCCTGCAGCGACGGGGAGGAACAGGCACTAAGCGCAAGAAGTGCAAACAGCGCAAGAACAGAGGCGAGTTTTTTCATGCCATCAAGTTAAGGTGTCGCAATCGGGGTGACAATGGCCTGTTGTGCCCTTGCGCGACCCCCTGCCCAGCCCTAGGTTCTGGGATATGAATACGCCCCTGATCGACCCATTCGCCCGCGCGATCCGCTACTTGCGGGTTTCCGTCACTGACCGCTGCGATTTTCGCTGCGTCTACTGCATGTCGGAAAACATGACCTTTCTGCCCAAGAAAGACCTGCTGACGCTCGAAGAACTTGACCGCCTTTGCAGCACGTTTATCGGCCTTGGCGTCGAAAAGCTGCGCATCACGGGCGGCGAACCATTGGTGCGGCGCGGGATTATGACGTTCTTTGATGCGATGTCGCGCCATCTGGACAGCGGCGCGTTGCGTGAATTGACGCTGACGACCAACGGCAGCCAATTGGCGAAATACGCGGACGATCTTTACGCCGCTGGTGTACGCCGCGTGAATGTGTCTCTTGATACGCTGAATGATGATAAATTCGCGCAAATCACCCGCTGGGGCCGCCTGCCCCAAGTGATCAACGGCATTGATGCGGCCCAAAAGGCGGGCCTGCGTGTCAAGATCAACACGGTCGCCCTGAAAGGCTTTAACGAGGACGAATTGTTCACCCTGCTGGACTGGTGCGCGACCCGCGATATGGACCTGACGTTCATCGAAGTCATGCCCATGGGCGATATCGGCAACGAGGACCGGATCACGCAGTACTGGTCGCTTGATGACCTGCGCACAACCATGGCTGAACGCTTTACCCTGACCGATCTGCCGCTCAATACAGGCGGCCCTGCGCGCTATGTGGAATTGGCCGAGACCAGCCAGAAAGTCGGGTTGATCACGCCCATGACCCATAATTTCTGCGAAAGCTGCAATCGCGTGCGGATCACCTGCACTGGCGAAATCTACACATGCCTTGGCCAAGACGGACATAGCGATCTGCGCGGCCCGCTGCGTGCCTCGCATGACAACACGCATCTGGAAAACGCCATCCGCGCGGCGATTGCCCTGAAACCCAAGGGCCATGATTTCGATTACTCACGCCAAAGCGTAGATGGACAGGTCGCACGACACATGAGCCACACAGGGGGCTAACCCTTAGGTTTTGTCGCCACCAAATCAATCAATGCTGACTTGCCACTATGGCCGCGCCCTTCTTGCACGTCGCGTTCAAAGCTGGCGAGCCTTTCAATCTGCCACCCCTCAAAGGCGGCGCGCAGCATTTCTTCAGTATACATATGCGCCGCATTTGGCGGCCCGCCTGTCCCCAGCGCGACCTGCTCGGGGCGATAGCCATGTAGCGCCACACGCCCGCCGGCCTTTGTCGCGGCTTTCATGTCCGCGAACTGCTGCACGCGTAAATCGGGGGGGGCGAACTGGATGAATATCCCAACGACCAGATCAAATTGCGGCGTCCAGTCAAAGGCGGACCAATCTGACACGCTTGTCGCAAGCGCTACGTCATGCTGCTTTGCGAGGTCTTTGGCGCGCGCCACAGCTGTCGGCGAGAAATCGAACGATGTGACGTGCAGACCTTGCCGCGCCAGATGCACCGCATTGCGCCCTTCGCCGTCCGCAACACAAAGTGCAGTTTCACACCCCACCGCAACCCACGGGTTTTCCGTTAGAAAACCGGCGGGTGCTTTGCCAAACAAGTATCCATCTTCATTGCCATACCGATCTTCCCACATCACAAAGGCATCCGTTGTTCCGCGACACCGACCCACCAGCTACAGCCTGCTGGAATCGCGTCGTCGTCAAAGTTGTATTCGGGGTGATGCACGGGCGCAGAGTCGCCGTTGCCGACCAGAATATACGCGCCGGGGCGTTCCTGGGCGAGAAAGGCAAAATCTTCGCCGCCCATGATCAGGGGGGCATCGTCGCATTGGCCTGACACCGATCGCGCCACGTCGGCGGCAAAATCCGTTTGTTCATCGGCGTTCACCATCACTGGATATCCACGCCGGAAATCTACCGTTGCCGTGGCGCCGAATGTTTGCGCGGTCAAGGTTGCGATTGCCTCGACCCGCTCTTCGGCCATGTCCTGCACTTGCGGGTCCATCGTGCGCACGGTGCCGCGCAGATGCACCCGTTGCGGGATGACGTTATGCGCCTTGGTGTCTGTTTCAAATGACGTGACCGAGACGACCAATTGTTTCACCGGATCGACATTGCGGCTGGCAATCGTTTGCAGTGCGACAACCATATGCGCGGCGACCACCGTTGTATCAATCGCCATATGGGGTTTGGCCGCGTGGCCACCTTTGCCCTCGACGTAGATGTCAAACTGATCGGCAGCGGCAAAGAACGGGCCGGGCCGAATTGCAAAACTGCCCAACGGCATACCGGGCCAGTTATGCATGCCGTAAACTTCTTGAATGCCGAAACGGTCCATTAGCCCGTCGTCGCACATCTCCTTGCCGCCACCGCCGCCTTCTTCGGCGGGTTGGAAAATCACGATAACTGTGCCGTCGAACTGTCTGGTTTCACACAGATATTTAGCAGCGCCCAGCAGCATCGATGTATGCCCGTCATGGCCACAAGCATGCATCGCGCCGTCAGTCTTGCTGGCATAATCGAGCCCCGTCGCTTCATGAATTGGTAATGCATCCATGTCAGCCCGCAAGCCGATGACTTTGCCTGATTTATTGCTCTTTCCCTTGATCACACCGCAAACGCCGGTGCGCCCCAAGCCGGTGACAATTTCATCACAGCCAAAAGTGCGCAATTTCGCCTCGACCACAGCGCTGGTGCGGTGGGTATCAAACAGGATTTCAGGGTGTTCATGCAGGTCACGCCGCCACGCGGTGATTTCGGGCAGCAGGTCGGCAAAGCGGTTCTTAACGGGCATCATAGCCTCCGGTTTGGTTTGCCCGATCCTGTCGCATCCCTGCGCGCGCCACAAGGGTCACAGGTTGGGGCCAGTTTCCAGTTTCGTGCCATCCGAAAACCGCGACAGACGAAAGCGCGACATATCATGGCCCAGATCTTCACCCGCCACCATATCCGCCAACACACGACCAAATCCCGGGCCAATCCCAAAGCCGTGCCCGCACATGCCCGTGGCAATAATCAACCCCGGAATCGCGGCGGCGTGATCCACCACAGGCACCATATCGGGCAGAGAATCGATCATCCCCGCCCAAGCGGTTTTGATCACTACATCGCCCGCGTCAGGGAATGTCTGCGCAAATAAACGCGCCAGTTCGTTGACTTTTCCCGCGTGCGGCGCAGGGTTCAGCACCCGCATTTTTTCAAACGGGGTGACATCTGTGTCGGCCCACCGCCGCGCCGTTCCCCAAGCATCGGGATAGCCCCTTGGCGCAAAGGGCCGATAAGACGTGCCCAGCGGATCAGCCCAGATTTGCGGCAAGAACCGCCGTACAGCACGAAACGCATCCGGCCCGATAAACATCTCGTGAAAGCCCTCGGGGGCAAGGGAATAACCGCCATCCTCGCGGCGGCGAAATGCAAAACGATGATCAACCGCGCCACCGTCATAGACCTGCGCCAATGGGTCGGTCGCAGCAACTGTCGCACGCACCGAAAGCTGTGGAATGCTGATTCCGTGCCGGCGCAAAAATAGCGAGGACCACGCCCCACCCGCGAGCACGACCTTTGCGCAGGCAATCGTTCCGCGTTCCGTCACAACGCCGCTGACCTTGCCCGCGCTGATGTCCAATCCGCGCGCCGCGCAGTTCTCAACGATCTGCACCCCGTCTCTCACCGCCGCGCGCGCCAAAGCAGGCACCGCCACCCAAGGTTCGGCGCGCATATCAGACGCCGTCCACATCGCCCCCGGCCAAGTATGTTCCGCATCGGGAATTTTCGCCGCAACCTGCGCGCTACTCAGCAACACCGTATCCAGATCATGGGCGTGGGCATGGGGCAGCCACGCCTCGAACCGCGCCATTTCGGCGGCATCCTTGGCCAGATAGAGCGTACCGGTCTGGCGCAATCCGATCTCGGCCTGCAACTGCGGATCAAGATCGCGCCAATGCTGATTGGCCTCAACCATCACTGGCAATTCCGCCGGATCGCGCCCCTGCTGGCGAATCCACCCCCAATTGCGGCTCGATTGTTCGCCCGCTACGCGGCCCTTTTCCAGCACCACCGCGCGCAGTCCCTTACGGGCCGCAAACCACGCTGTCATGATACCGATCACACCGCCGCCAATGATCACGACGTCAGCGGATGCAGGCAGCCCGCCACTGTGTTCAACGAGGCTTTGTTCTGAAATGGGAAATGGTGTCATGGAATGCTCCTGTCGCGCGCACTGTTACTGGCGCAAGCAGCACTCGCAACCCTAATGCATCGCCCTGCGAATGCGCCGCACACCCCACCATACGGCCAAGATCACCAGTGGCGTGACAATCGCCGTCAGCATCCCTTTGGACAGATCAAATGCACTGGCCATTGGATAGGCCATATAGGTCACAAGGTTCACGCCATAGTAGCTGATCGCAACCACGCTCAGCCCCTCGACCGTTGCTTGCAGCCGCAATTGCAGGTCCGCGCGTCTGTCCATCGAGACCAGCAGCGCCTGACTTTGCGCCGAGCGTTCAACATCAACCCGCGTCCGCAATAAGTCCCCCGCACGCAAGGCGCGGTCCGACATGGATTGCAGCCGCGCTTGGGTCGACATGACTGTGCGCATCGCTGGATCATAACGACGCATCATAAATTCTGCGAATGTCTGACGCCCCGCGAACCGCTCTTCGCGCAGCGCCACAATGCGTTGGTTAACAATCGTTTCGTAGGCCCCCGTGGCAGCAAAACGAAAGCTGGTGCGGTGCACAATGCTTTCCAGCTCCGCGGCGATGGCTAGCAGGTCCGACAGTGTCGCATCGTGACGGGTCGGCGCGCTTGTCATATCCGCCACAAGTGCTGTGAGCCGATCATCCAATTCACCCAATCGCGGCCCCAGTTCGCGCGCGCGCGCTAGACCAAGCATCGACATCGCCTTATAGGTCTCAATCTCGCAAATGCGTTGCACAACGCGGCCAATCCTGCGGTCCCCCGCCCCGTCACGGGCAAATACCGCGAACCGCATATGGCCAGCCGGATCAATGCGAAAATCACCAGCGATCACCAGTTGATCCTCAAGCACGCTGGATATGGCAAGGCTTTCAGGCACAAACCACTCGCGCGCTTTGTCGGTGATCGCATCATCGCCGTTTTCGCGTTCAATGCGGATCAGGGCCGACGTGATACGCACACCGGGCGCCTCTGCCAGCCAGTCAGCTGGGAAAACCCCAAACGTCGCTGCGTCAAACGGACGGTCCGCAGCCCCGTCACCAAACAGCGTATAGGTCACGAATTCGGTGTGGCTTTCCCACTTCAGGAAATGCTTGCCCAATTGGCCGGAATAATGCGTCGCGTCGGGCTGTGGATGGGGTGCTGCGTGACGATCCAGCAGCGCGATCAAATGTGCCCGATCCGCGGCCCTATCCCGACCAGCGGCATTATGCGCGGGCTTGATCGCAAGATAGGCCGCACGGCTGGGTGCCGCGACCGTCGGGAACGGGCGGGCATGTAATTCATTGGCCAATTGATAGCGCAGCGGGTGATCAGCAATCGGTGGCATAACGCGTCCTGTCATTTTCGGCTACACTAGCCAAAAACCACCACCTGTAAACATAAAACTCTTAGTTCCCATGATGTTAGCGGCACACGACGGTATACCGTGCGCCGCCCTTATGTCAGATCACCACAACGTCAAGCGGCGGGAAGCCGTTGAAACCAACCGAAGAATACGCGCTAGTATAGGCACCCGTGTTGCGGATCAGCACACGGTCGCCAGCTTGCAGCGACATCGGCAACATCACAGGGCGTTTTTCATAAAGCACATCCGCGCTGTCACACGACGGGCCAGCCATGATGCAAGGACCGACCGCATCACCATCGCGCGGCGTGACGAACTCGTAGCGGATCGCCTCGCCCTCAGTTTCGGCCAGACCGGAAAAACGACCGATATCCAAGTAAACCCAGCGATGCATATCACGGGCCGACTTGTGGCTGACCAGCAGACATTCAGCAACGATCAGACCAGCCTCGGCGACCAACCCACGACCGGGTTCGGCCATCACACGGGCGACATGACCAAAACGCGCGCTCACTTGCGCCATGACGCCAGTCGCATAAGCGGTGGGGGCCTCAATCGCCTCGCCGTAAAACGCAGGAAACCCGCCGCCGATGTTCAACACGCTCAGGTCATGGCCCGCTCCAACAGCCGCATGCCAGATCCCCGCCATCACATCCAATGTCACGCCCCACATCGACGATTTGCGGGTCTGCGACCCAACGTGGAACGAAAACCCGACGGGGCGCAGGCCAATCATGCGGGCGTGGTCCAGCAGAGCCAGCGCCATGTCGCGATCACAGCCGAACTTACGTGACAGCGGCCAATCGGCCTCAGATGTCTCAACAATCAGACGAATGTAAACTTGGGCGCCGGGGGCATGGGCGGCGATCTTGTCCAGCTCTGCCTCGGCGTCGGCTGCGAACAGATCAATACCAGCGCCGTGCGCGAAAGCGATATCGCTGGCACGCTTGACGGTATTGCCAAAGCTGATGTGCTCGGGATGCGCGCCCAAGCTCAGGCACAGTTCAATCTCGCCACGCGACGCCGCATCAAAGTGGCTGCCCAAGGACACAAGCGTCGAAATGACCTCGCGGGTCGGGTTCGCTTTGACGGCATAGTGGATGTCGGCGTGGCCCAGTCCCGCCTTAAGCGCGCGATATTGCAGCGCCACACAGGATGGATCAATCAACAACGTCGGGCGATCAACCACAACAGTCGCGGCAAATGCTTCAAGGCGGGTGGGAACGGCAATAGAAACGGACGCAGCAGCGTCAGAAAAATTCAAAGTCATGGTCATCTCCAATAAGACCCGGCCATGATGGTTAATCCACCCAAGACCGCTCACTTCCAAAAGGAGACGTTACCGTCGCTGCATAAACACATCTAAACCCGAGGCCAGAGGCGCGTGCGTTGGCGTCTATGATCGCGCATTTGCGCTGAAAGCTTGAGTCGCGCAAGAAAATAATCACGCCGCGCGAAAATAGTTCTGCATCCCTCTCATCTTGCCACAAATATCCGCAGGGGGTGAATTGGCGGCACGCCAAGAGGGGGGCAAGGGCCCCCGTCTCCGCCCGCCGCAGGCGCACCTACTTGCCAATCGCGCGCGCAGCCCGTTACTTGCCAGATATGACCACAATCGCGTTCAACAAACCCTTCGGCGTCCTGTGCCAGTTCACCGACACACGCAGCCCCACAACACGGCCCACCCTGTCGGGGTTCGGCCTGCCCGCAGGCGTCTATCCGGCTGGGCGCCTGGATCGCGACAGCGAGGGGCTGTTGATCCTCACCGACGATGGACGCCAACAGGCACGGATTGCGGACCCTAAACACAAGATGGCAAAAACCTATCTGGTGCAGGTCGAAGGCGTGCCAGATGATGCCGCCCTCGCCCCACTGCGGGCAGGGATAACCCTTAAGGACGGCCCGACCCGCCCGGCGCAGGCACGCCTGATCGACCCGCCGGATTTATGGGACCGCGACCCGCCCGTGCGGTTTCGTAAATCCGTGCCGGATCAATGGTTGGAAATCACCATCTGCGAGGGCCGCAACCGGCAAGTCCGCCGCATGTGCGCCGCACTCGGCTTCCCCTGCCTACGGTTGGTGCGTTGGCAGGTTGGCGATTGGTCACTTGACGGACTGGCGCTGGGGGAGTGGCGTAAGGTGGGATGAATCCCACCCTAGCCTAGTCAATCATGGGCAACAATTTGTCCAAAGACGCCTTGGCATCGCCATAAAACATCCGCGTGTTTTCCTTGAAAAACAGCGGGTTTTCGATGCCCGAATAGCCCGTGCCCTGCCCGCGCTTACTTACGAACACCTGCTTAGCTTTCCAGCATTCCAGCACCGGCATGCCGGCGATAGGCGAATTTGGA
Source organism: Paracoccaceae bacterium (assembly GCA_047622125.1). Taxonomy (GTDB): domain Bacteria; phylum Pseudomonadota; class Alphaproteobacteria; order Rhodobacterales; family Rhodobacteraceae; genus SW4. The sequence continues at coordinate 8,575 of JBLHNX010000066.1, forward strand.
TCGTCTTGTGCTGCGGGGTTCACGATGTCATTGGAGCCGATCACAATGGCCACGTCGGTTTTGGGGAAATCCTCGTTGATCTCGTCCATTTCCATAACGATGTCGTAGGGCACCTTGGCCTCGGCCAGCAGTACGTTCATGTGGCCCGGCAAGCGCCCCGCGACGGGGTGGATTGCGAACCGCACGTTTTTGCCTTTGGCGCGCAATTTGCGGACCAGTTCGGCGACACCTTGCTGCGCCTGCGCCACGGCCATGCCGTAGCCGGGGATGATGATCACTGAATCAGCTTCGTTCAACGCCGCGGCCACGCCTTCGGCTTCGATCGCGATTTGTTCGCCTTCGACTTCCATTTGCGGGCCCGATGCGCCGCCAAAACCACCAAGGATCACGGACACAAAGCTACGGTTCATCGCCTTACACATGATGTAGGACAAGATCGCACCGGATGAGCCGACCAGTGCGCCGACCACGATCAGCAGGTCGTTGCCAAGGCTGAAACCAATCGCCGCTGCGGCCCAGCCGGAATAGCTGTTCAGCATCGACACAACCACGGGCATATCCGCGCCGCCGATCCCCATGATCAGGTGGTAGCCGATAAACAGCGCCGCCAAGATCATGATAAACAGCGGGAAAAATCCGCCCGTGTTGAAATACCAGATCAGTGCAAGCACCGAAATCACCGCCGCCGAGGCATTCAACAAATGCCCGCCGGGGAGTTTCTTGGCCACACTGTCCAAACGGCCTGCAAGTTTGCCATAAGCGATGACAGACCCAGTAAAGGTGACCGCACCAATAAACACACCAAGGAACAACTCAACACGCAGGATATTGATCTCGACCGCCGTTTTATGGGCGATCAGGGCCGCAAAGTTACCAAGCTCTTTGCTATGCAGCCATGATTCCATCCCTGTCGCAGTTAGCGAGGTTGGTGCAGAGGCCATAAGCCCGCCGATCCGGCTGATTTCAAAGTGGGCAATAATCCCCACAAAGACAGCTGCTAGACCCACGAGCGAGTGCATCGCCGCAACCAGTTCGGGCATTTGTGTCATCTGCACTTTGGTAGCCAGTTGATAGCCGATGGCCCCGCCACCTGCGATCAGCAAGAGCGAGAGCAGCCAAAAGCCCGACCCCGGCCCGACCAGCGTCGCAGCCACGGCCAGTGCCATACCGACAATGCCATACCAGACCGCGCGTT
>JBLHNX010000067.1:0-9763 GCA_047622125.1 Paracoccaceae bacterium
GCCGACTGGCCCCATTTCAGGAAGGTATACCGTTCCATGTTGCGTTCGTATTCACGGTCCACGTTCATCTGGAACGCGCGCGGGTTGCCAAATTCGTCAATCATCACTGAGTGGTCGATGACCAGATCGACAGGGTTCAGCGGGTTAATCTGTTCGGCCTTGCCACCAAGGGCGACAATCCCGTCACGCATCGCTGCAAGGTCAACAACGGCTGGCACGCCGGTGAAATCCTGCATCAGCACGCGGGCAGGGCGGTAGGCGATCTCGCGCGGGTTCTGCCCACCTTGGGCACCCCACTGGGCAAACGCCTTGATGTCTTCAACGCTGACAGTCTTACCGTCCTCAAAGCGCAGCATGTTTTCCAGCACCACTTTAAGGGCGGCGGGCAAGCGCGAGAAATCGCCAAGGCCCGCGTCCTGCGCGGCGTTGATAGAATAATAAGCGATGCTTTGGTCGCCAACGGTCAGTGTCTTGCGGGTTTTCGCGGTATCATGGCCAACTGTGATGGGCATAATGGTCCCTTTCATAACGGGGTTGGAGGGATGTTGCTGTGCTTTTGCCCCATGCTGAACGGGCATTCAAGAGGGGCTGCTGCATTTGTATACCATTGCACACAATCTTTTCCAAGAGGTGTTCTTCGCCAAATTTGCCCCGCTCGTGCGGGAATGCGCGAAATTGTGACATGAACTTCTCGATTGGTTGATTGGCCATGTGATGGGCGCTGGGTTAGAACGGACAAACAGTCATCAAACGGGGTTACTATGCGCAAGGCTATCTTCATGTTCGGCTGGCTTATCGGTGTTGCTTGCAGCAGCGTCGCGTCAGCCCAGAACGGCCCGGTTGTCGTGGAGCTATTTACCTCGCAGGGATGTTCGTCTTGCCCCCCGGCTGACGAATTGCTGCATGACCTCGCCGGACGTGACGGCGTGATCGCCTTGGCGCTGCATGTGGATTACTGGGATTATATTGGCTGGACCGACAGCTTTGGCGATCCGATGCATACCGCGCGTCAGCAGCGTTACGGCGCAGCGGCGGGGCACCGATCGATTTACACCCCACAGTTTATAATAGGTGGCCAGGTTCATGTGGTCGGGGCCAATGCGATGGACGTGGTCGACGCAATCCGTGCACAACGGGACCAGCCAAGCGGCATGGCGCTGCAAATCGCTCGCAGCGGAGATCGGCTCGTGATTGCAGCTACTGCGACTTTGGCACAGCCTGTGATTGTTCACGTTGCGCGCTATACCCCGCAAGAAAGCGTGAGCATTAATCGCGGCGAAAATGCTGGGCGCGAAATTTCCTATGCCAATATTGTCACAGACTGGCGCACGGTAGGTGAATGGGACGGGCGGGCCCCGTTGGATATGCAAACAACCGTGCGTGGCAATGCGCCGGTGGTTGTGATCTTGCAAGAACGCGGTCCGGGTCGCATTCTGGCGGCGGCTGAGCTGCGATAATACGCGGGGCTACTCTTCTTCCTCGGGGCTGATTAGCGCGATTTCGCCGGCATCGGCGGCCGCGCGTATGGCACCAACGACAGCTGACATGGCCGCCTCACCGTCGGATTTTTTCACCTTGCCGCGTTCGCTAATTTCTTCACGCAGCGAATCTGCCATGCGTTGCGACATGTTTGACAAAACGAAGTCGGCGCTTTCGGCGTCAAGTCCGCCTGCAGTCTGCGCCACGGCAAGGGCGGTGATAAGATCGGCGTTTTCGACGTTGCGGATGACCTTGGGAACGTCGCTGGCCACAAGGCGGGCAGGGATATCGGGGAAGGTAAAGATCGCCTTGCGCACATCATCGGCAAAGCTTGAATCGTCGTCGTTAAGGCCCGCGAGTACAGAATCGCGCGTGGCTGCCCCTACGGAATTGAGGATTGCACCGACCCGTTGCACGGGGGGCTGTGCAAAAACCGGAGCCAGAACGCCCGCGTATTGGCTGGCTAGCGCCTGACCAATGCACGCAACAGCGCTGGGCGTAATCGCACTGGTGCGCGAAATGGCATAGGCGATCCGGCGGGCCCGTTCCCCCGGCACAAGGCCCAGCAGTTCGGCGGCTTTGGCGACCGGCAGTTTCGACATTAGCACCGCGCAAACCTCAAGCGCTTCGGCCTCGGCGATGGGACGCAGGTCTTGCGGTGATAGGGCAATAACCTGCGCCCAAGGGTCGCCACCTTGGGTTTTTGATGCTTCTTGGCGTAATTTGGCGGCAGCGGCAGGGCTGATTTGCCCATCCAGCGCGGTCAGCGCATTTTCAACGCCGCCGGGCGCAGTTAACGCAACCGCCTCAAGGTCGCGGGCGAATTCGGCGACAACCTGCAGCAGTGTCGCGCGATCGACAGTGCGCATTGCCCCCAATTCGCGGGTGAGGCGCAGTTGCGTTTCTTCGGGCAGGGACGACAGGGCAAGGCGTTGACCGCCCGCCAAAAGCATCTGAACGACCATTGCAGCCTTGCGACTGCGGCTATGAGAAAGAGAATCGTCCGTCAGGGTCATCGCACCATCCAAGTTTGGAGTGCGGCCATATCAGCACAAATTTATTAACGAACCGTAAGATCGGCCAGGCTTTGCATGGGATAACTCAGGCGCGCGGGTGGGTAAATCTTACGGACAGTTCTTGTAGATAGTTACGCAGTTCGGCGCTCATTCCGTCCTTATGCGCGGTGAGATGGTGAAGCTCGGCTAGCGCGCTTTCAAGGTAGGCAATTTCGTCATCAGTAAATTCGCGATCATGGCGCGCGAACCCTGCAACGCTTCGGCTACCATTTTCATCAATTGCACTTGCAATGCCAAAATTCATGCCAAAATTTTGCGACTGTGCAATGATCCCGGCCTCATCCGTTTCTTCAAGTTCGCTCCACCTTATGGCGCCGACTTCGGAAAAGCCCCAGCGGACAATCGGGTCCTTCATCACCATGCCTTGTTCGGAATAGCGATCAATCCATGCCTTGGGATAAGTCTGAAACAGAAAATCCGGCGTCGTGAACCGGATATGAAACGCAATCGCAAACCCCGACGGGCTGGCCGCCTGAAGATCGGTCAAGATGCGTACAATTTCGTCTTTTTTTTCCATGGAGGCTTAGCTACTCGCTTTTAGGTTGCCTGTTTCAATTCGCCTGCAATAGTATGGTCAAGCAGGTAGTTCATAGAAGTGTGTAGGTGTTTAACATTAATAACAACTGTAAATTACTGATACCTAAATCAATTGGGCGTGCGATATGACTGGTTTGATTAGTCCGGCAGATGTTGCTGCGATTGCGCCGGCGGGTTATTATATCGCATTGCGGGTCGGTTTTGCTTTCCCGTTGGAGGAGCAGAACGCGCTGCCTGCCGACTGGGTCGAACACTACACGACACAGCGTTTCATGCTGCATGATCCGGTGATTCGCTGGATGTATACCAACACTGGCGCCATTCGCTGGAGCGAGATCGACCTTGATGATCCGATGCGCGTTATGCAGCAGGCGCACGCGTTCGGGTTGCGGTTTGGCTGTGCGATCACGTGTTTTGACGGTAATGCCGAAGGACAGCGATCGTTTGGATCATTTGTGCGCAGCGATCGCGAATTTGAGGGCCCCGAAATTGCCGTTCTGCGGGCCTACGTTTCGCGCCTGCATTACGATAAAGCCCCGCCAACCAACCTGACCAAGGCCGAGATTGTCGCATTGCGAATGGTTAAGGAAGGAAAACGCCTCAAGGAAATCGCACACGAGATTGGTGTGTCCGAAGGAGCGATCAAGCAGCGGCTGCGCAATGCCAAGTTGAAGCTTGGATCAAAGACCAGTGCGCAAGCGGCGGCGGCTGCCAGTGAGTTTGGACTGATTTAGCCTAGCGCGGTGCCAATTTGTGGCTAAAATGTGGCACAACGCAGGATTGTGGTTAACAATGTTAAATTCCGCAGGCTAAATAGACTCTCCATAAAGGAGAGTAAAAATGGAAAATATCACGTTTGAATTGTCAACTGCGCACCAGTTCGGGTCAGCCTATTTCGATTATCTTGCACTGCGCAAGAAGTTCTTTGTCGACAGTCTTGGTTGGACGATCCCGCACAATGACAGTGTGGAAATGGATCAATACGACAACCCGCTGGCGCGCTATTCGCTGGTTCTAAAGGACGGCAAGGTCATCGCCGGTGCGCGTGCGATGTCGACGATGGCACATTGGGGCGATCACACCTATATGCTGCGCGACGCTCATTTGGGCAAGCTGGGGACGATCCCACGGATGCTGGACGAGGAAATTGCCGACCCAAAGGTTTGGGAATGCACACGTTTGGTGATTTCCGAGGATGTAAAATCCATGCGCGAGCGCACCACCTGTCTGGCACTAATCCTGGACGGTTTGGTGCAGATGGCTGAACGCGAGGGGGCGGAAACGCTGATTTCGCTATCCAACCTGTGGCTGCTGCGTGTGTTGCGCAAGCTGGGCTATGACGCGGCCCTGATGTGTGACCCCTACGTCAATGCCGACGATGGTCACAAATATGCAGTGATGAGCATTCAGACCATGCCAACGCTGCAAGAGCTGCCGCGTGCTACGCATCGCCCACAGCACAGTGCCGTGCATGCGCCAGCGGTCTAGGCCGCACGTTGCGCGACACCTGCCTTTCGGGGGGTAAGGCAGGGCTTGGGTGGTTAATCCCGAACCGGCGCGTGATGCGCCGGACCAGAATCTGTTTTGAGGCGCCTATGCGCCAAAAACCCGTTTGAAAATCGTGTCGACATGTTTGGTGTGATAGCCAAGGTCGAATTTTTCATTGATTGCATCGACCCCAAGGGCCGCAACCACGTCTTTGTCGGCCAGCAATTCCTCGCGAAAATCAGTCCGTTCTTCCCAGACCTTCAGCGCGTTACGCTGTACCATAGAATAGGCATCTTCGCGCGACACACCGGCCTGCGTGAGCGCCAAAAGTACGCGCTGCGACATCACCAAGCCGGGGTATTTGTTCATGTTATCAAGCATGTTTTCCGGAAAAATCAGCATCTTGTCGACTACACCCGTCAGGCGGTGCAAGGCGAAATCAAGCGTGATCGTCGTATCAGGCCCGATTGCGCGTTCGACGCTTGAGTGGCTGATATCGCGCTCGTGCCAAAGTGCGACGTTCTCCATTGCAGGGATGACGGCCATGCGCACCAGGCGCGCAAGGCCTGTCAGGTTTTCCGTCAGCACGGGGTTCTTTTTGTGCGGCATCGCGCTAGAGCCCTTTTGGCCCGTCGAGAAAAACTCGGCGCCTTCCAAAACTTCGGTGCGCTGCATGTGACGAATTTCTGTGGCGACGTTTTCGATCGAAGACGCGATCACGCCAAGGGTGGCAAAGAACATCGCGTGACGGTCGCGCGGGATGACCTGCGTGCTGATCGGTTCGGGGCGCAGGCCCAGTTTTTCGCAGACGTGTTCTTCGACCGCCGGATCGATATTGGCAAATGTACCAACCGCACCAGACACGGCACCTGTCGCAATTTCCCAACGCGCCTTTTCTAGGCGGTTCTTGTTGCGATCCATTTCTGCATAAAAGCGCGCGAAGGTCAGGCCCATGGTGGTGGGCTCGGCGTGAATCCCGTGGCTGCGGCCCACACGGATCGTCATCTTGTGTTCCATCGCGCGCTTTTTCAGCGCGGCGAGCAGGGCATCCATATCGGCCAGCAAAATGTCGGCGGCGCGCACCAGTTGGACGTTGGTGCAGGTATCCAACACGTCCGACGACGTCATGCCCTGATGCACAAAACGCGCCTCATCGCTGCCAACGTGTTCGGCCAGATGCGTCAGAAAGGCGATGACGTCGTGTTTGGTGACGGCCTCGATTTCATCAATCCGCGCCACATCGAATTCCACATCTTTGGCTTTCCAGACCGCGTCGGCATTTTCGCGCGGGATCACACCAATGTCGGCCATAGCATCGCAGGCATGGGCTTCGATTTCATACCAGATTTTGAATTTCGTGGCGGGCTCCCAGATTTGAACCATTTCGGGGCGGGAATAACGGGGGATCATGGAACAGCCTTTTCATTTGGGTCCGGAGTTGGCTTGGGTCATAAGGGGCAAGGGCAGGGGCCACAAGCCAGAGGGGCGAAGTTGCGGCAATTTGCGAGGGGCAGCATGCAGGTTTTGGCGGATTTCGAGGGGACATGGGCGCTGGTGCGCGAAATAGTCCATGATGACGGGACGCGCGCGCGGGCGACCGGCAGGGTGGTGTTTACCCGCGAAAGTGACGACCTATCTTATTGTGAAAGCGGGCAGATGATCATCGGGCAGGCTGCGCCGCTGACGTTCGAACGGCGCTATGTTTGGGGGGCTGACTTGAGCGTCTATTTCGATGATGGACGGTTTTTTCATCATGTTCCGCCATTGGGCGGGCGGGCACACCATTTTTGTGATCCCGATACTTATGACGTCACATATGACTTTTCGGACTGGCCACGCTGGACGGCGCATTGGCAGGTATCAGGACCGCGTAAGGGCTATGAAATGGTCACGCGCTTTTCGCCTGTTAGCGCTTAGCGCTTGCGTGAGCGGTGCCGCTGGGGCAATTAAGAGGCAACGTAACAACGCGACAGGAGAGTGGCACAATGGCCCTGACGATGAAGACACAAGTTCTAGGCGAAGCATTTGGCGCGAACGCGGGCACAGCCCTGCGCATCAAGCAGGTCGCGATGGTTGTCCTTGGGATCGCTATTCTGGCGGTCGCTGCCAAGATCAAAGTTCCGATGTGGCCGGTTCCCGTAACGATGGGTACATTTGCGGTTCTGTCGATCGGTGCCGCTTATGGCACGCGGTTGGGTCTGGTAACAATCATCGGCTACATGCTGATCGGTGCGCTGGGCTTTGATGTCTTTGCCGGATCATCTGCCCAAGCCGCTGGCATCACCTATATGATGGGTGGCACGGGCGGTTATCTGGTTGGCTACGTTCTGGCGACGGTCGCGCTTGGCGCGCTGGCACGTGCGGGTTGGGATCGCAGCGCGGGCAAGATGGCGCTGGCGATGCTGATCGGTAACGCCTTGATCTATATCCCCGGTCTGGTGTGGTTGGGTCAGCTTTATGGTTGGGACCAGCCGATCTTGGCTTGGGGCCTGAAACCTTTCCTGATTGGTGATGCGATCAAGCTGGCGCTGGCCGCTGTTGCCTTCCCGATGATCTGGAAGATGATTGGCAACGCGCGCGCCTAAACGCGGCTGACTGTTCAAGAGCAGGCGGTTTAACAATTGAGGGGCGCAGCCGTTGGCTGTGCCCCGTTTTTATTCTGCGGACCTGTGGCGGGCCTGAGCCGCTCGCGGCGAGGATGCCGGTGTGCTGAAAGATGCGCCTCCGGCGGGAGTTTCATAAACACAAGAAATCAGGGCGCGAGTTGCGTTGTGATGTGCGAGCTGCGTTCTAGGGTGCGGTGCACCGGGCATTTGTCAGCGATTTCAACAAGTTTGGCGCGTTGTTCGGCGGTGAGATCGCCAGTGAGGGTGATGTGGCGCGCGAAGGTGTCGACTTTGGTGTCGCCCCGTGCAGCGGCGTCTTGGGCGTGGACCTTGTCGTGGGTAATCTCGACGCTGATGTTTGTCAGGGGCCAGCCTTTGCGCCGTGCATACATGCGGATAGTCATCGAGGTGCAGGCCCCAAGCCCGGCGCCCAGAAAGCCATAGGGCGACATGCCGCGATTGGTGCCGCCGTAGGCCAGTGGTTCATCGGCCAATGTGTGGTGATTTGGGCCAGACTGAACGTCTTGCAAGAAGCCGTTGGCGTCAGCCTCGGATACCCGCAGCACGCCTTCGGGAACGCCGATGGGCGGCGCGGGTGGTGTGAGCGAAAGATAGCGTTTGGACCAACTGGTGATCACGTCGGCTGCGTATTCCGCATCTGCTGCTTTGCTGATCAGGTGATCGGCATTGTCGAGTGTCACGAAGCTTTTGGGGTGACGCGCGGCGAGGAAGATTTCGCTCGCGTTGTCGATCCCGACGGTGTCATCGGTGGGAGAATGCAGAACAAGGAGTGCCGCCTTGAGGTTTGATATTGCGGGAAAAAGTTCGCCCTTGGAGATATCGTCGATAAACTGCTGACCGATCTTGAACGGGCGCCCGCCAAGGCTGACCTGCGCCACGCCGTTGGTCATGATTTCTGGCAGGGCATCGGCGAAATTATGCGTGACATGGGCGGGATCAAAGGGCGCGCCGATTGTCACGACCGCCTTTATATTTGCCATATCGGGTGCGGCCTTGAGGACTGCTGCGCCGCCAAGGGAATGGCCGATCAGAAGGGTGGGCGACATGCCTCGGTCATCCAAAGCTGCGCAAGCGGCCATGATATCCTGCACATTTGTAGTGAAGTTTGTATTTGAAAATTCGCCCTTGGAATGGCCCAGCCCCGTGAAGTCAAACCGCAGCACTGCGATCCCCATCGCCGCAAGGCGCGCCGAGATACGCCGGGCTGCGGGAATGTCCTTGGAACAGGTGAAGCAATGGGCGAAAAGCGCCGTGGCCAGATGTGGGCCGTCGGGAAGATCAAGGCGGGCGGCAAGTGTGTGGCCTGAGTGGCCCTGAAATGTGAGGCGTTCGGTGGGCATTGTTGGCCTTTCGCTGTGTGTTGCGCCCAAGGTGGCGGGTGGCGCGCGTAGGGGCAAGGCATGTGACGGCTGCGTCACGGGAAGGTGAGGAATATGCGAACGGTGGCACGAATTCTAGTTTTGATCGGTTTGGGTGTTTTGATCGCCAGCTTTGGTGGTGATCTGCATCCACTTGGGGATTCACTGGCGGTGTTTCGCGTGGCGATTATTGGCGGGGTACTACTGGTGGCGCTTGCCGCATGGCGTTGGCGCGTGGCGCAGGGTGCGGTCTTGTTTTGCGCGGCGTTAATCGGGTCGACCGTCGCACAAAGCATGCCGGAGGCGTTGGACCAGCCTGCCGATTTGGTGCTTTATCAAAAGAATTTGCTTTACCTTACAAGGGATCGGGCCGGTTTCGTTGATGACGTTCTGGCGTCTGGTGCGGATTTTGTGACCCTGCAAGAGGTCAGCCCTGCGAACCGGTTTCTGCTTGATGAGTTGCGTGACGCCTATCCCTATCAACTGCCTTGCGATGTTCGTACGCGCAGCGGTGTTGCCGTGCTGTCACGTTGGCCTGTCGTGGGTGATGATTGCTTTCGCCGCGAGGGGCTTGCAGGAGGGCTGTTTGATCGCAACGGCGTGCAGGTGCGCGTTATAGGGGTGCATTTGCCTTGGCCATGGCCAAGGCGGCAGGGCACGTATGTTGATGCTTTGCTGGCGGATTTGGGGCCCCTGTCGGGTGATGTGACGCTGGTAGGCGGAGATTTCAACATGGTGCCTGCGGGACGGTCGGTTGCGCGGATCGCGCGGGCCACCGGCACTGCGCGTGTTGGCCATATCGAGCGCACGTTTGAAGTTATGGGCTATCCGATTGCGATTGATCATGTGCTGGCCAGTGTTGGCGCTGTCGGCAAGATCGAGGTCCGGCCCCGTTTAGGATCGGATCATTTTGGGGTGGTCGCGCGGGTTGCTTTGCCCTAGCGGCCCATCAGTGCGTCATCGAACGGATATGTCGTCAGATTCTCGTAGCCGTCCTCGGTGATCAGCACTTGGTCTTCGAGCTTGATGGTGAAGTCACCGCCGACCTCGCCGACCGCTGCTTCGACGCACAGGACCATGCCGGGTTCAATCGGGTAGTCGAATGATCCGGGAACGGCTTTGTCGGGATAGGCGACCAGTGGCCATTCATCGCACAAGCCCACGCCATGCATCAGGCAGCCGTATTTTTGCGCCTGAA
>JBLHNX010000068.1:0-9718 GCA_047622125.1 Paracoccaceae bacterium
CAGTTTTGATGCTTCCATGAAGAAGTTCATGCCGATGGCGAAAAAGAAGCTCAGGCGCGGGGCGAATTTATCAACATCCATGCCAGCGGCGATGGCCGTGCGCACATATTCACGCCCGTCGGCCAATGTGTAGGCAAGCTCCTGAACAAGGTTCGCGCCGGCCTCCTGCATGTGGTAGCCGCTGATGCTTATCGAGTTGAATTTCGGCATGTTATCAGAGGTATAGCCAATAATATCCGAAATGATCCGCATCGAGGGTTCGGGTGGATAGACATAGGTGTTACGCACCATGAATTCTTTTAGGATGTCATTCTGGATGGTGCCCGCAAGCAGCGCCTTGTCGTGACCTTGTTCTTCGCCAGTAACGATGAAACTGGCCAAAATCGGGATGACTGCGCCGTTCATTGTCATCGACACCGAAACCTTATCGAGCGGAATGCCGTCGAATAGGATTTTCATGTCTTCAACACTGTCGATGGCCACGCCTGCCTTACCGACATCGCCTTCCACGCGCGGGTGGTCGCTGTCGTAACCACGGTGGGTTGCCAGATCGAAGGCAACGCTGACCCCCTGCTGACCGGCGGCCAATGCCTTGCGGTAAAAGGCGTTGGATTCTTCGGCGGTAGAAAAGCCGGCGTATTGACGGATGGTCCAAGGGCGGCCCGCATACATGGTCGCCTTAACGCCGCGCGTGAACGGCGCCTCGCCCGGGACGGTGCCAAGGTGGGGCAGATCGGCGGTGTCTTCTGCCGTGTAAAGCGGCTGAACCGGAATTCCTTCGAGGGTGTTCCACGTCAGGTCATCAACGCTGCGGCCGCGTAATTCTGTAGCAGCGATGTCAGACCAAGTATTCTTGTTTCCCATATCCATATCCTCCTGAGCGGGACAAGCCGGGCGGGTTCATGCCCGCAACCTCGCTCCCGCGTGCTTGCAATGTCGTTGTCCTGTCGTGGTCGGCGGGGCTATCCACGAAACGTGCCAACCCTTCTGCGCCCTGTCGTAGCCACGCCAGATCAATCTGGTATTGGGCTCGCAGGATCTCTTTTTGGTTATCATCAAAGGGCATCCAGCGCCCCTCGGAATGAGGAAGTTGCGCGGCTGCATGTTCGCCGCCGCGCAGCGTCAGAATTTCACGCAAAGCACCCAGGTTTGGGCTGGCATTTTGCCAATCGCCGCGCCCTGACAGTGGTGTTTTCAGGTCGACCCCCGCGGTCAGCAATTGCAATTGACGGTCAGGTTGACCGGCAAGTCGTTCAAATGGCCAGACCACGATGTCAGCCCGTGGAAACACCGTCGAGATTTCGCGGATGACCTTGCGCCACGTGCGGGGCTGGGTCACAAACTGGTCAAGATCAGCGCGGCTAGGTGTGCGATGCCCACGCGCGACCGCGAATGCCAGCGCCGAAGCCCAGAACGCATCATAAGACCGAATACCAAAAGCGATCCGCGTGCAGTTTTCACCAAAGGCCGCGCGAAACCGCAACAGCCGTTCACTAAGCAACGGATATAGCTGCCTTTCGCGCAGGTTATTGCGGATTGCCCCGATCATATTCTCTTCGGAAATGATAAGTTGGCGCATCCCGGCGGCGCGCGTTGTGGCGATTTGTATCCGCATAACCCCGCACGACCGCGCACCTATGCGTTCAATCTGTTCGGTGATGTCTTGTGGGCGGCGCACCAATCCCGACAAAAGCCCGTTACGGGTACGTTCCGGCGTCCAAAGGGCAACGCCCGCTTCGGACAGCGCAGTTTGATTGCGCTGCAAAAAGCACTGAAACGTCGTTGTTCCGGTGCGATGTGCACCAATATGCAAAAGAATTTCCATCGCCCGTATGACCCCACAACACAGCGCCGCGCACCAGAGCACGACGGATTTCACTGCGTCGATCATTGGTCAGACTTTCTGACGATAGGCTTAACCTTAAAATTGTTGTGACCTGTGGGGTAATAGGCCTTAGCTTTTGCCTCCGCGCGCCCTATGTTGAGGGCCAGAGGGGTATCTATGAAACACTTGATCAGCTTTGTTTTCTTGGCGGTTTTTGCCGCCGCCGCCCATGCGCAAACGTCCACAGACACAGATGGTGGTACGACCGATGCTGTCGCGCTTTGGCAGGACGACCACACGACCATTTTCGCGGCAAGTGAGGTCAATTTGAACGAATTTGTCTGGATCGCACGCCCCGTGATCGTCTTTGCCGATAGCGAAAACGACCCCAATTTCCGCCGACAGATCGAATTACTGCAAGAACGCCCCGAGTTTCTGGCCGAGCGCGATGTGGTGATCATCACCGACTCACGGCCAGACGACCCAAGTGATGCCCGCACACGCCTACGCCCGCGCGGGTTCATGCTTGTTCTGATGGGCAAGGACGGACAGATCGAATTGCGCAAGCCCGCGCCGTGGACCGTGCGGGAAATATCCCGTTCAATCGACAAGATGCCCCTGCGCGCCCAAGAGGTCGAGGACCGGCGCGCCACGCCGTAGCCTGATATGTGCGCCGGAGCGCGGATTATTCGAACTCCATAATCACTTCGTCCACGGCAAGGCTATCGCCAGCTGCAGCGTTGATTTTGCTCACAATTCCTTTGCGTTCGGCGCGCAGGATGTTCTCCATCTTCATCGCCTCGACAGAACATAGCGTCTGGCCCTCCTGAACCTCGTCACCGACGGCGACGTCGATCTTGACGATCAGGCCAGGCATTGGGCAAAGCAGCAGCTTGGACGTATCAGCAGGCACTTTTTCGGGCATCAGTTCGGCCAGTTCGGCCTGACGCTTGGTGCGCACACGAACCTGCAGATCGGCGCCGCGATACCGCACGCGGAAGCCTGCCGAAATCAGATCAACCTTGATCACCAAGGGGGCATCATCAATCGTTAGGCGCGCAAGGGTCTGGCCCGGCGTCCAGTCGCTTTCGACACGGCGGGTGACATCGCCAACGGTGACGTTTGCACCACCGCGATCCGCGTCCACATGTGTCGCAAAAGCCTCGTTCTGCAAGGTCACGACCCAATCCGTACCAACGACGCGTTCGTGATTATCCATTCGTCCGCTGATCTGTGCGCGGCGAATTTCACAAACCCGATACATCGCGACGGCTGCGGCTGCGACACGTTCCAATTCAACGTCCGGCAAGGTCACGCCCTCGAACCCGTCGGGGTATTCCTCTTCAATAAAGGCGGTCGTCATCGTGCCTTCAATGAATTTTGGATGGTCATAAACAGCCGCCAGGAATGGCAGGTTATGACCAATTCCTTCGACCTCGAAGCCGTCCAGCGCGTTGCGCATTTCTTCGATCGCGGTGGCGCGGTCCGGCCCCCATGTGCAAAGTTTGGCGATCATCGGATCGTAATACATGCTGATCTCGCCGCCCTCAAAGACGCCGGTATCATTGCGCACGGCGCGGGTGTCTTCGGCCTCTTCAACGGGTGGGCGATAACGGGTCAACCGGCCAATCGAGGGCAGGAACCCACGATACGGATCTTCGGCATAAAGGCGGCTTTCCATCGCCCAACCGTTGCGCTGCACGTCCTTTTGTTCGATCGCCAGTTTTTCACCATACGCCACGCGGATCATCTGTTCGACAAGATCAATGCCGGTGATCAACTCAGTGACAGGGTGTTCCACTTGCAAACGGGTGTTCATTTCAAGGAAGTAGAAGTTGCGGTCGCCATCGACGATGAATTCCACTGTGCCAGCCGATGAATAACCAACGGCTGCGGCCAGCGCGCAGGATTGTTCGCCCATCGCCTTGCGGGTTTCTTCGTCCAAGAACGGGCTTGGCGCTTCTTCGATGACCTTTTGCTGACGGCGCTGGATGCTGCATTCACGCTCGTTCAGATAAATCGTGTTGCCGTGGCTATCTGCAAGCACCTGAATTTCGATGTGGCGCGGTTGGGTGACGAATTTTTCGATAAAAATGCGATCGTCGCCAAAGCTGTTTGCAGCTTCGTTTTTCGACGATTGAAATCCCTCGCGGGCCTCGGTGTCGTTCCACGCGATCCGCATGCCCTTGCCGCCGCCGCCTGCCGAGGCCTTAATCATCACAGGATAACCGACCTGATTACTGATTTTCACCGCTTCATCAGCGTCCGCGATGATGCCCATGTGGCCTGGCACGGTCGAAACGCCGGCCTCTTGGGCCAGTTTCTTAGACGTGATCTTGTCGCCCATGGCTTCGATTGCATTTACGGGTGGCCCGATAAATGCCACGCCTTCGGCGGCCAATGCCTCGGCGAACTTGCTGTTTTCACTTAAGAAACCGTAGCCGGGGTGCACTGCCTCGGCGCCGGTCTGGCGGATCGCATCCATCACCTTTTCGATGACAATATAGGACTGGTTGGCGGGGGGCGGGCCGATATGCACGGCCTCGTCTGCCATTTTGACGTGCAGCGCGTTGCGGTCCGCATCCGAATAAATCGCGACCGTTTTGATGCCCATCTTGCGGGCGGTCTTGATGACACGGCAGGCGATTTCGCCGCGGTTGGCGATCAGGATCTTTTTGAACATGGGAAACGGTCCTTTGAATGCAAAACCGCCGCTGGCGCGTGTGGGCACCAACGGCGGTTCAAGTTAGTCAGACGCCCCGAGGGGCGGAATGTCTTAGAGCTAGCAGGCGCCCACGTCGTCGCAGAACACGCCAGCAGCGCCACCGATAAGGAGACCGTTGACGACGTTGCCGCCAGTTGCGTCAGCGATGACAGCACCGGCTGCGGCACCGGCAAGGCCACGCTCGGCGTCGGTGTCGAGACACGCGGAAAGGGAAACGACCGCGGTCGCGACGAGGAAGAGACGGAGTTTAGCCATTGGGAACTGCCTTTATGAGTTTTTCTATGTCGTGCAAAGTCTGCGGTTTGCCTAGCGATATCAACATAAATCTGCGTACGGCGCGCAAATCCAAACAAATCGCGGCGAAAAAAGGTCGCCGGTCTGCTCCGGGGAGGAGCAAACCGGCTAGGGGAAGGGTAACGGTATTGACAATGTGCAGTTGAAACAATGCTTAAAAAACCAACTGCACGTACAGGCTTGCACGCCGAAAACGGCCGCGCAACGCCCCCGACATTGGCAGGTACCGCTTGGGCATTTTCCCGCCAAAAGTGCATTGCGTTGGGCTGTTTCCCGCCGATCATTCTAGCGGCCTCCCCCGAAAGCATCGGGAAAGTTGATCCGCGCACGCTTTTCGTCGATCACCAGCATCGCGTCATAGCTAAGGGGATCAAACGGGTCTTCGCCCGCTACGACCTCGCGGCCAAACAACCAACTGAGGCGACCCGCGTCCAGATTGCCACGCACAAACGGTTCGGCCCCGAAGTTTGCCCATAGGGCGGCCATGAAACCTTCGTCGGCACGCCGGTCAGGCGGGCGACGATCCGCGAAACGTTCGCGCGCAATCAGTTTGGTCGGCCCCGCTTTGGAGTCGCGCCTTATTGTGAATTGATAATCGGTGCCAGGAAGGCGGCTTGGGAATCCGCGGTGCTTTTCCATTACAGCCCCTCCGGTTGCGGGCTGCAGGATGTGGGGGCTGACGCGCTTGCCAGCCCCGCACGGCTATTAGTTGTATTTGCCTGTGTAGACGGGCTCAACGGTAACTGGAGCCGGGTCAACGACAACGTATTCTTCGACGTCACTGGTGTTGCCGCCACATGCTGCCACGAGGGCAAGCAGGCTAAGCGCCATAAGGCTCTTGATGCTCTTAGACATAGGTGTCTCCTGTCTCTATCCACAAGGATCGTTCGGCGTGTTGGCCGATCCCGATCCCCTTTGCTTGGTTGAGTTACTTGGGTGTAACCCTGCAGAAAACTACCGGAAAGCCTGTCGAAAAGATATGTGGCCATTTGCGCGCTCAAAGGTTGTGACATGGCTGCATCATTCGCGCCCATGGATGAGGAACGCGCCGCAAGATATTGTGCATGCATCAAAAATCCTCCCATATGCAGGTGGCATTTTCGACTGAAAACGCCTCGAAAAACTGGACCGCGTCGGGGTCTGTTGCACCAAACGGCACCTCGCGATCCGCAATAGAGATCACAATCTGCCCCGCGTCCTGCCCGTTCGCGATCATGCTCGGCAAGATGTAGGCTTCGCACAGATGCAAGAAGTCATCCGCCACGTCCCCATAGCTTTCCAGCGTCAGCCCGTTGCTCTGATATCGATAGCGCCAGACGTTGCCAGCCTCTTCATGGATCGTCTCGAACTGGCTCAGAACATAGCCAGACGGCACGACCTGCTGATCAGCAAGGACGGGCGTGGCCATCGCAGCCAGTGCCAAAACGCAATGTCGCATGACACCCATCATAGCGGGATGTTGTCGTGCTTCTTCCACGGGTTTGTCAGGCGCTTGCCACGCAAAGACGCAAAGGCGCGGCAGACCCGTTTGCGGGTTGAATGGGGCATGATCACCTCGTCAATAAAGCCGCGTTCAGCTGCCACAAACGGATTGGCGAAACGGGTTTCATAATCCTGCGTATGCGTCGCAATCTTTTCAGCATTCCCCAGATCGGCACGGTGGATAATTTCGGTAGCACCCTTGGCCCCCATCACCGCAATCTCTGCCGTAGGCCATGCGTAGTTGAAATCGCCGCGCAGGTGCTTGGACGCCATCACGTCATAGGCGCCCCCGTAGGCTTTGCGGGTAATGACCGTCACTTTGGGCACGGTCGCTTCGCCGTAGGCAAACAACAGTTTCGCGCCGTGTTTGATAACGCCGCCCAATTCCTGCCCCGTGCCGGGAAGGAAGCCGGGAACATCAACCAGCGTCAGAATAGGAATTTCAAAGGCATCACAGAACCGCACAAACCGCGCGGCCTTGCGCGAGCTATCAATGTCCAAACAGCCCGCCAGCACCATCGGCTGGTTGGCGACCACGCCCACGGTCGATCCTTCAAGGCGCACAAATCCGGTGATAATATTCTTGGCGAACTCTTCCTGGATTTCGTAAAAATCACCCTCGTCCGACAGTTTCAGGATCAATTCCTTCATGTCGTATGGCGCGTTCGCGCTATCGGGGATCAGCGTATCAAGGCTGTGATCAATGCGGCCCACATCATCAAAGAACGGTCGCACTGGCGGCTTGGCCACATTGTTAAGCGGCAGGAAATCAATGAGGCGGCGTACTTCGGCCAAGGCCTCGACATCGTTTTCAAACGCACCGTCGGCGACGCTGGATTTCTTGGTGTGGGTGCTGGCCCCGCCCAGTTCTTCGGCAGTGACAACTTCGTTGGTGACGGTCTTGACCACATCAGGGCCGGTCACGAACATATAGCTGCTGTCCTTAACCATAAAGATAAAGTCGGTGATCGCAGGAGAATACACGGCGCCACCGGCACATGGGCCCATAACAACACTGATCTGCGGGATTACGCCGCTGGCCATGATGTTGCGTTGGAAAATCTCGGCGTAGCCTGCAAGGGCATCGACGCCTTCCTGAATACGCGCACCGCCCGAGTCGTTCAGGCCAATTACAGGTGCGCCATTTTGCATCGCCATATCCATGATCTTGCAGATCTTGGCGGCATGGGTAGCGCTGACCGACCCGCCCAGAACCGTAAAGTCCTGACTGAAAACATAGACCTGACGCCCGTTGACCGTGCCCCAGCCCGTGACGACACCATCACCGTAAGGGCGTTGTTTTTCCATACCAAAATCGGTGCAGCGGTGGGCGACAAAGGTGTCGAATTCTTCGAAACTGCATTCGTCCAACAACAGGTCAATACGCTCGCGTGCCGTAAGCTTGCCTTTGCCGTGTTGGGCCGCGATGCGTTTATCGCCCCCACCCTTATGCGCAATGGCGCGGCGGGATTCGAGTTCTTGCAGGATATCGGTCATGTTAAGTGCCCTCGTCTCTTTGGTGGACACTACGGTGCATTTGCGTTGCAGGAAAGGACGAATGGGCAAATTTGCAAACCCGTCGTCTAGTCAAATTGAATAACTGCAATACTGCAAACTAAACGATCCGGTGCAGTTAGTATTGGACAGCCTTGTGTAGCGGGCGTAGTCAAACGCAATGACAGATAAACCCTTGGTGCGCTTTCTTGATCGCACGTCCCCGCCCCACATATTCACGCTAATCATGATCGCGGGGATTTCGGCCCTGAATATGTCGATATTCCTGCCGTCCCTGAACGGTATGGCGCGTTATTTTGACACCGATTATGCTATCATGCAGATCGCGCTGTCGGGGTATCTGGCAGCAACGGCGCTGCTGCAACTGGTGATTGGCCCAATCTCGGATCGGTATGGGCGTCGCGTTATCACATTGATTTCGCTCGCGGTATTTGTGTTCGCCACCATCGGAGCACTGCTTTCCACCAACATCGAGGCATTCCTGTTCTTTCGCATGATGCAGGCCATCGTCGCGGCGGGCCTTGTGCTGTCGCGCGCCGTTGTACGCGATATGGTGCCACAAAATCAGGCCGCGTCGATGATCGGTTATGTGACCATGGGCATGGCGCTTGTGCCGATGTTCGGGCCTATGATTGGCGGCTTGCTGGACCAGCTTTATGACTGGCATGCAACGTTCGTATTTCTGGCGATCGCAGGCACGGGTGTGTTTCTTCTGACCTGGTTCGACCAAGGCGAAACAATCAAGGGCGGCGGTGTTAGTTTTGCCGACCAATTGCGCGGCTATCCTGAATTGCTGCGCTCGCCACGGTTTTGGGGATACGCGCTTTGCGCAGCATTTGCTTCGGGCGCGTTCTTTGCGTTGCTTGGTGGCGCGTCGTTCATCGCGGGCGAGGTTTTCGGCCTGTCACCGCTTTGGAGTGGGGTCGCACTTGGTGCACCTGCCATCGGGTACGCGGTCGGCAATTATATCTCGGGCAATTATTCCGTGCGGTTCGGGGTGAATGCCATGGCGACCTACGGGTCAATCATCCTGATTATCGGCATGGGGGCGTCCTTAGTGATCACACTGCTGGGCTTTAGTCACCCGCTGCTGTTCTTTGGATTCTGCACAATGCTCGGCCTCGGCAATGGCGTGGCACTGCCCAACACGATGGCCGGCCTGTTGTCAGTGCGTCCACATCTGGCGGGCACGGCCAGCGGTCTTGGCGGGGCGTTGATGGTGGCCGGTGGCGCGGCGTTGGCTCAGTTTGCGGGCGGGATGCTGAATGTCGAGACGGGCACGCTGCCACTTCAATGGTTGATGTTCGCCACCGCCGTCGCGGCCCTGCTTTCGGTCCTATTCGTGACATGGCGCGAACGTGCGCTGGGGCTTGCCGAGTAAGTTTGCAAAGCCTAACCTTTGATCTGCAAAGTTGCGGAGGGGACGATGGCTGTTCAAAAACTCTATGCGGGCGTCAAGCTGCGCGAATTGCGGGGCCGCCTTGGGCTGACGCAAAAAGCATTTGCGCAAAAGCTGGGCGTGTCCCTGCCCTATCTGAACCAGATGGAAAACAACAACCGGCCGATCAGCACGACCGTGGTGGTCAATCTGGCGCAGGAATTCGGCTTTGACGTGACCGAACTACAATCAGGCGACGAGGCCCGCCTTGTCGGTGACATGCGCGAGGCGCTAGCCGATCCGGTCTTTTCCGGCCCAGCCCCGCCGCTTGCAGATTTACGACTTGCGGCGTCCAACGCCCCTGCGTTTACCCGCGCGTTTCTGGACTTGCATGCTGCCTATCGCCAGACCCACGAACGCCTTGCCTCGCTTGACGAAGCATTGGGACGCGAGGATGCCCGCCTGCAACCCAGCCCGTGGGAAGAGGTTCGCGACTTCT
>JBLHNX010000069.1:0-9653 GCA_047622125.1 Paracoccaceae bacterium
AACCATCTTCCGTCCGCGCCGCCATGCACTTTCAGCCGCTGCCTATCGCCAAACCAGAGCCGATGCCCACTGGATTTGGGACGACATCACGCGTGAGTTGAAGGCAGCCTGAGATCTAGCGCCCCGGCTTGCGCTGCCAGAAGGGCCGATAGCTTGACGATGCCGGATGGAGTTCTACAATCACCTCCTACCACACAAGCCTCTTGGCGGCCGACCGCCAGCGGTGGTCTACTCACTGAGATTAGAAGCAACGCAACGCGATCAGCAGGAGCAGATCAGAGCTTAAAAAACGCCAGATCCTGTCCAGGTAATGACGAGCACCTCAGACCATGAAATAGACCATCTCGGCAAGGCTGGTCAGAGCAATGGCAGTGCCAAGTACCAGTGTTGTCCTTTGCCGCGCTAGTCGCTACATCGCTTTGCTCCTTTTCTCTAGAACTTCAGACGCCGCAAGCGCAGTGCATTTAGGACGACCGAGATCGACGACGCGGACATCGCGAACGCGGCAAACATCGGGCTGATCAGAATTCCAAGGAATGGAAACAGGACACCCGCCGCCACCGGCACCCCGGCTGCGTTGTAAATCAGCGCAAAGAACAGGTTTTGGCGGATGTTGCGCATCGTAGCGTGCGACAAGCGGCGTGCGCGTACAATCCCGTCAAGATTGCCTTCGACCAGCGTAAACCCAGCACTTTCTATCGCGACATCGGCGCCTGTCCCCATGGCGATGCCGACATCGGCCTGCGCCAGCGCCGGTGCATCGTTCACGCCGTCACCTGCCATCGCGACCTTGTGTCCCTCCGCTTGCAGTTCCTTGATGATGCGGGCTTTGTCTTCTGGCAGAACGTCAGCGCGGATTTCATCGATCCCCAGTCTGGCCGCAACCGCTTTGGCTGTGCGCTCATTGTCGCCAGTGGCCATGATGATCCGGAAGCCCAACTCGTGCAGTGCCTTCAAGGCGGCGGGCGTCGTTTCCTTGACCGGGTCGGCCACGCTGACCAGCCCTGCAATCGCATCGCCCAAGACCACGAACATTACGGTCTCTCCCTCGTCGCGCCGGGCGTTGGCCTTTTCGATCAAGGCATCCGCTTTCAGCCCCATGTCGGTGATCAGGGCAAGGTTCCCAAGCGCCACAGCCTTGCCATCCACCACACCTTTGACACCTTTGCCGGTGACAGCTTCAAAATCCTCGGCCTTGACCATCTCTACGCCGCGTTCTTCAGCGCCACGCACGATCGCTTCGGCCAACGGGTGTTCCGAGCCACGCTCCAGCGACGCCGCAAGTCGCAGTACCTCGTCCTCGACGTGGCCGGGTTCAGGCAGGACCGCAACAAGGCGCGGTTTGCCTTCGGTCAGGGTTCCGGTCTTGTCGACCATCAGCGTGTCAACCTTTTCAAACCGCTCCAGCGCCTCGGCGTTCTTGATCAATACACCCATCTGGGCACCGCGCCCGGTGGCGGTCATGATCGACATCGGCGTCGCCAGTCCTAAGGCACAGGGACAGGCGATGATCAGCACAGCGACCGCCGAGATTAATCCATAGGACAAGGCGGGTTCCGGCCCCCAAAGCGCCCAGCCGATAAAGGATAAAATAGCGATCAAGATAACAACGGGTACAAAATAGCCCGCAACCATATCGGCATATTTCTGGATCGGCGCGCGCGAGCGTTGGGCGTTTGCCACCATCTCGACAATCTGACTCAGCATGGTGTCCGCACCGACGCGTGTCGCCGCGATGACCAGCGACCCAGTGCCATTGATTGTCGCGCCGGTGACCGCGTCACCTGCGACTTTCTCGACGGGTACTGGCTCACCGGAAATCATGCTTTCGTCAATTGACGACCGGCCTTCGATGACGGTTCCATCAACAGGCACTTTGTCGCCGGGGACGACCCGCACATGATCGCCGACCAATACGTCCTCTAGGGCCACTTCCTCTTCGCTACCATCGGGGCGGATCACACGGGCCGTCTTGGCGGCCATATCTAACAGCGCCCGGATCGCCTTGCCCGTGCCCTCACGCGCGCGCAACTCCATCACCTGGCCCATCAGGACTAGTGTCACGATCACCGCCGCCGCTTCGAAATAAACGCCGACATGGCCATCCGCGCTGCGGAATCCATCTGGAAAGATGTCCGGTGCCAGAATGGCGACGACGCTGAAGCCATAGGCTGCTGCAATGCCCATCGCGATCAGGCTGAACATGTTCAGTTTCATCGTCCGGAACGAGGTCCACCCGCGGGTGAGAAAGGGCCAACCAGACCAGAGGATCACGGGTGTACCTAAGGCGAATTCGATCCAGAGCGTGGTGCGTTCGCCAAAAATATCACGAATCCAACCGGCACCGACAAAGGGCGACATGGTCAGGATCAGCAACGGAATCGTAAGCATGGCACCAACCCAGAACCGACGCGTGAAATCAACCAATTCTGGATTTGGAACATCTTCGACCATCGTCGCGGATTCAAGTTCCAGCCCCATGCCGCATAGCGGGCACGACCCGGGTTTAGTCTGTCGTACTTCTGCATGCATAGGACAGGTATAGACCGCGCCGTCGAAATCTGCGGGTACGTTATCGTATACACCGCCTTTCACAGGTGCTGCCGCCCCGCCTTGATCTTGAGAAAGGGCGTGGTCCCCATGTCCATGATCTTCCGCGCTGCCTTTCGGCACTAGATGCATATTGCATTTCGGACAATCGCCGGGCTCGATCCGCCGAATTTCCGGATGCATGGGGCACGAATAGACAGTTCCAGCGAAATCTGCGGGGATGGAGTCGCTTGCCACCACGTCGGCAGGCTGCGGTTTTTTTGCGTGGGTGTGCTGGGTCATATGAATTGTCCTTGCCTGATTGCTGTTCTTTTTGCAGAAAGCCGTTGAGTGGGCTGGAACGCGAATGAAACTACCATATCTTGGCACCTGTCGTTCTCGTGACCTTCGCCAGCAATGGTCCAACCGAGATTTCGTTGCTGTCGTGAGGTATCGTGTTCGTCGTAACGATCCGGGCGGCACCTGCGGCCAAAACGTCTTCGTAGGCTGAACCTGCAAAGACTGCGTGTATAATAACACAGACTGCGGGTGCTGCCTTGTGCGCACGAAGTTGGCCCAAAGTGCGCACGAGTGTCTGGCCTGAAGAGGCAATGTCATCAAGTATGACCGGCGTACCTTGCCGCAACGCGTTGTTCTTGGGGAAGCTAACATCAACCGCACGATCTCCGCGTCGGGTCTTGCGCAAAACCTCATACGGGCGCTGCGTCAGCTTTGCGACTTCGGCAACCCATTGCTGGCTTTCGCTGTCCGGTCCAAGCAGGACTGCGTCAGGAATATTATCATTTATCCAACGCGCGATTGCAGGCGCGGCTGCGGCATGGGCCGCCGGGATCGAGAACAGTTGTGAAAGATCGGGATTGCGATGCAGATGCGGGTCAACAGTAACTAGCCAGTCGAAACTTTCCTGCAGGAAGGCCGCAAATAACGGCGCGCTGACTGCCTCACCGGGGTGAAACCTTTTGTCTTGCCGCATGTAGGCCAGATAGGGCGCGATCAGCCCGACGCTTTTTGCGCCAAGATCGCGCGCGGTTTCAGCCGCAAAGCGCACCGGCAAGGCCAGCCTGTCAGGGTTATGCATGGTTGCCAACAATGCCACGTCGCGTCCCGCCAGATCGGGCGGCGAGGTCACAAGACTTTCGCCATCAGGGAAATGACGCCATCCCATTTTCAATTGTTCGGCCCCAAGCAATAGAGCCAGTTCGGCGGCAAGGAGCCCCATGCCAGGGAAAGCGAGGATCACAGGTTTCATAACGCCTCCTCGATTGCAAAGGCCTGCGAGTGGTTGTCGGTATAATCATTTGCGTAAGCCAATTCGCCGGCGGTTTCGGCGTGGATTTCAAACAACGGATCGCCGGCACTGATATCTTCACCAACTGCGGCCTGCAAAAGCACCCCAGCCCTTTGCTGGCGTGGGGCGCCGGCCAATTTGGCGATACGCGCGATCAGCCGGTTGTCGATGGCAGTTATCGCACCACTTCGCGCGGCCAATACGGTGGCGCGATGCGGCGCGCAGCGTGGCTCATGAAACCCGCCCTGTGCCTCACATATCGCCATGAACTTTGCCACAGCCGCGCCGCTATCCAACAGGGCAGTCGCGTGGTTTCGCCCTGCCCCGGCAATACCGCCCGGCACCATGTCCAGCAACATGCCGGCCAGATCAAGCGCCCGGTCGCGCAGATCAGCCGGGGCGGCCCTATCGCCTCGCAGTACTGCCAAGACGTCTTGCGCCTCAAGCGCCGGACCAATGCCGCGACCGACGGGTCCGGCTCCATCACTTTGGTGCACGCCAAGCCTCAATCCGAGGGCCGCCGCGACCCCGGCTAACCGCGCTTGCAACAATTTCGCTGCATCAGAAGATCGCACCTTGGCGGTTGGGCCAACCGGCATGTCGATCAGCACGTCAGTTGCGCCGACCGCCGCTTTTTTCGACAGAACACTGGCCACCAACTGGCCGATGCTGTCGAAATCCAGTGGCCTTTCAATGCGGATCAGCAGATCGTCCGCCGGGCTGAGATTGAGCTTGCCGCCCCAAACGATGCACCCGCCTTCAGCCTCAACGACCTTGCGCAAGGCCTGCGCGTCCAGATCGACCGGTGCCATGACCTCCATGGTGTCGGCTGTGCCCGCCGGTGAGGTAATCGCCCGAGATGAGGTCTTCGGGATCAGGTGTCCCGCCGCCGCGACAATAGCGACGACAATCGGTGTCGTTCGGTTACCCGGCAGCCCGCCAACGCAGTGCTTATCCAGCACTTGGACGTCACCCCAGTCCAGCGTATCTCCTGCCGCCTGCATTGCGCGTGTCAGTGCTGTTGTTTCGCCCAGATTCAACCGGTCACCAGCGCAAGCCGTGACAAAGGCCGCCAGATCAAGATCGGAAAGCCGGTTGTTCAGCGTATCAGCAATGATGCCGTCGAAGGCGACCCGGTCCAGTGTCTGACCATAGGCCTTGGCCCGGATCGACGAGGTCGATGCGGGCGGTTCAGAATGCGAAAACCTCGCGAGCGCGCCATCGGTTGCACCCAACGCGATCCAAGCGGCTTCGGAAAGGGCGGCGGTATCTGTGCCCAACCAATCTGCACCCGAGACAACATTCAGCGTTGCGATGACGCCCCGGTCTCCCAGGTAGATCTGAATACGCGTCAGGGCGGCGAACCCCTCGGAACGACAGATGTGACAGTCTTCATGCATGTAGACGACTGGCTGGCGATAGGTGTCTATCCCGGCGCGCGACAGCGGCATCATATCTGAGTGCTCCGTCATGCAGGGCGATCCAGACGAATGGTTTCCAGATGTTCAGGCACGCGGGCGGGCCAGTCTAGTTCATGCTCTAGGCGGAACCTTAGGGTATCCGAGGCATGCGGCTCACCATGTGTCAGATATGTCATGCGCGGCGGTTGCTCGGCACCCTGCATCCAGTTCAGAAGTTCATCGGCATCTGCATGGCCCGAAAAAGACTTGAGCTGGATCACCTCGGCATCGATCGGGAAATCGCGCCCGAAGATGCGCAGATGCTTGGCCCCCTCAACCAAGGCAGCGCCACGCGTTCCACCGGCCTGAAATCCCGACAACAGAATCGCGTTGCGGGCATCGCCGCCGAAGCTTGCGAGATGGTGCAGGATACGGCCGCCGGTCAGCATGCCGCTGGCCGAAATGATGATCATTGGGCCGTGACGGGTGTTGAGCTCTTTTGACTCGTTTACGGTATTGACCCGTTTCGCGAGCTCGAACATGCGCTGGCAGTCTTCGGCAGAGACGTGGTGCTCTTGGTGAAACCGATGGTAAATATCTGTCGCATTTACCGCCATCGGACTGTTCAGGAAGGTAGGCACATAGGGAATGTCGCCGCGCTTTTGCAGGCGTGCGATATGGTACATTAAACCCTGCGCACGCCCGATGGCAAAGGACGGGATCAATACCGTACCGCCACTAGCAAAAACCCGTTTCATGATCGGGGCGAGTTCAGCCTCGGCATCAATAGGGTCATGCGAGCGGTTACCATACGTGGATTCGCAGACCAGAACATCGGCCCCTTCAAATCGACGTGGAGGACGCATCAAAGGGTCAGTCTGACGTCCCAGATCACCACTGAAATGCAGCGTCGTCCCGCCGATGGACAAACGAATCTGTGCTGCTCCCAACAGATGACCCGCCGGAATGAACGTCGCGCTTAGCCCGTCACCAAGATCAACAGGTTCATCAAAGTCCACAGTCTGAAAACGCTCCAACGCCGCCTCGGCGTCTTTCACCGTGTAAAGCGGCGTAGGGTTCTTGTGTTTTGAATAGCCCTTGCGCCGGGCATACCGTGCTTCCTCCTCCTGGATATGCCCGCTATCCGGCAAAATGAGTCCGCAAAGTTCGCGGGTGGCCTCGGTGCAAATGACCTTGCCCTGAAATCCCGCGCGAACCAGCGCAGGTATGTATCCCGAATGGTCCAGATGCGCATGGGTCAACAGCACAGTGTCGATCATGCTTGGACGCACCGGAAACGGCTTGCGATTGCGCCGGCGCAGTTGCTTGAAACCTTGGAAAAGACCGCAATCGACCAGAATTCGACGCTGACCGGCCTCGACCAAATAGCGCGATCCGGTGACTGTCCCGGCTGCGCCGAGAAACCGCAAAGAAGGTTGTTTGAGTTGTGTCATGTGACTATCCCCCGGTTTGCTCTAACGTTTAGAAACCCGCCGAAGTCCGACGCCAAAAGCAGGAGTGCGCTGTCTTGTGTCAGATGAAAAAACGCCATCATCGTGAAGCCTCCATTCCTTTTTCAGGGTGCGCGAGAACCTCCGGTACGCCTTGCCCATCTAACGCCGCCACTTCATCAGGATTGAGAAGCATTTCGCGCGACAGGCCACAGACCCGGGCCGCCGCATCGGTGGCGTGCGCCCAGGTGCAACGGTTGGCAAACAACATGCCGGGCACATCAAGCGTGCCGCCCCGCGAAATATACCCAAGCGCAATGGTCGAATGCGGACCCGCGTCGATACGCCGGAGTAACCCAAGCATGGGCTCAGGTCGCGTGTGGGTTAGAACGACCCGCGCCAACCCTGTGGGAAACAAGGATTCAAGCGCTGCGTCGCTGGCAGTATAAGATGCCTCAAGCGGATCGCGCGGAGTGCGAAAGCGTGCTGGCTCTGTTATGGCTGTCACGCAAGCAGCAACGCCGCGATCCTCCAGCCTTCGGCAGGCTTTCAAGGCTTCGGACAGTTGATAGGCACCAATGGCGACGAATTGCACCTTTGCAGACGCCAGATCACCCGTAATATGGCCTCCGCCATCAGCGATCATCTGTTCGGCGTGCGCGCCTGAAACCCTATGCGGCAGATCGCGTTTGGATACGATCAGACAGGCAATTCCCCCGCGTTGTGAATACACTGACTTAAGACCCGCCAAAGCGGAATTTGTATCAAACGGAAACAGCACCCGCGCGGTGTCTGACATCTCACCCAGCAGCGCTTCGCCGATGGTCGGGTCTTGATGTGATTGCTCGTTCTTGGCGTTTTCCCATGTGTGCGAAGTCACAATCAAGGGCACCGATATCCACCGTGGGGCATGGCCTATTTCACGCTGGCGGCGGGCAAAAATTATGTCCTGCCGCAATCCCCCCAGCATCTTCATGGCGAAGGCTTCGTAGCTGACGATCAGGTTCAGCCCGCCCTTGTTGCCAAGCGCGGCGGCGGCAACGGCTTCTTCGTTCAGCGCGGTGATCACTTTTCCGTCCACCGCTTCGGCAATGCCCACCTCGGGGGAGTTCACACGATGCTGCAACTTGTCCAGCGTTGCCCCCATGTGGTTGCTGCGCAACTCGTCCGGGTTACCTAGCCGCACCCGCAATCCTCGATTTGCCTCGATAAGCGCGACAAACCAACGGTCGAGCGCGTACATCGCACACGCGGGTGCGGCCTCAAGTTGTGCCCAGTCGGGGAGCGGCAGAACTGGTGCATCTGGATTTCTATGGGCAAGCGCGTGTTGGCTTTCGAGAACCCTATTTTGCCCTTCGTGCGTTGCGAGGGTGGCAACCGCGCTTTCAATGTCCGCCGCTGGAATAAAGAGCTTGCCTGCCGAACGGTTGAAAGCGGCGCGCGCGGCGCTGTCAAATCGCGGATTGGATTTCAACGGCAGATTATGCGCCGCGTTGGTTCCTGCGCCGTAGAACCCAAATCCCTTGACGGTTTCAGCAATAACATAGGGCAGCCGCGCAGGGTAACGATGGTCAGGATCGGCAGCGAACCGCGTCAGCATATCTTCGGCTTTCAGGATGCCCCAAGCTATTGAAGCAGGATCACGCCCGTCCACCCGGATCGGTTCAAACCCATTGTGCCGCAAATCCTTAGCAAACCATGAAGCACCACCACTGCGCGCAATTTCTGTTCGTTCTTCAATACGTCGGCCATTCAGGATCATGACAGGAACCGCAAATCCGCTGTCCTCTGTGCGCCACCATCTGGGGGACCAGTCGGAGCCCCTTTGCTCTTCAAATGCGCCATCACTCAGAAACGCCACCAGCCGTTCACCCGGCAATGGCATGTGAATATATTGCAATCCCGCAAAGCCAAGGTATCCACCTTCCAAGATAGCACCGGCCGTGTTCGGTCCCGCATGGCTTCCAAGTGGCACTGCAGGGGTACCTTGGGCAGTGATCGCGTGCGAGTAAAAATCTTTCGCCAGACGGGAAAGCCCCGCCTCGGACCGGTCATAGTGCCCCTGCTGTGCCGGCGAGACATCCCCCGTCAGACTATTGACAGCTTCGATGGCTGCCACGCAGTGGCCCTGCCCCATCAGCCAGCTTCGGGTCACGCCGGACAACGCATTTGCCAACAGATAGCCAACATAAGCCGGGACCATGTTCAAGGACCCGCCAGTATGGCCTTCCGGGGTATCTTTGAAGGCGTCAGCAGGCAACGATGCCCCGCTTAGATCGACCCGATTGGCATAGGTCATATGAACGACGGTCCACATGGCCGCAAAACACAGGGCGTCGGCGGCTTCTATCATGCGGACCACGTCGGTTGCACGATCGGGCTTAACCAAAAGGGCACCGTCGGCAAGCTGCTCGATACGGGCAACGGTCTGCGGTTTGCGCCGGAGAGGACCCCACCCCTCTCGCCATGCTTCGCGCGTGTTCGGAATACTGGTCTGCATCACGGATACCCCTTCAGTTCCTGTAGACCTGAGCACAGATCGTCCGCACAGAGCGTTGAGCTCGCGCCCAGACAAAAATTGGTGTGGCCAAAATCAAAAAGATGAAAATATTTGCCCTGATCAATGTCCTTTCACAGTGAAAAAGGGTGCCGCCCAGAATTCATTAAGGGAGCGCCACCATCTGATGCCCTTCTCCTTCGATCTGGAAATCGCCGACAGCGGTCAGCGTCGCCTGATTAATAATCCAGACTTTGGGTTCAGCCCGCGATGAGACGTAGAATGTGCCAGTCCCGGGGATGTTGGTCAGATGATAGGGTTCAGGCGACAGAGACGCGAAGGTGACGGCCCCGGTTGAAAGCACAACCGCCGCAATCTTGTCTTCGCCACGTCCGGCGACAAACAAGGTCGCGCGATCATCCGACAGATCCAGCCCGTGCAACTCGCCACCAATGGAAAAGCTGCGT
>JBLHNX010000070.1:0-9617 GCA_047622125.1 Paracoccaceae bacterium
ACTATTGGTCGATGCGGCGCTATCTTGGGGAATTTCTGTCCGACAAGCGTGTTATCGACTATTCGGCGTGGGTCTGGCAGCCGCTCCTGCAATTGGTGATCTTGACGAAACGGCCCTTTACCAGCGGTGCCGCCTACAAATCCATCTGGAACGAAGAGGCCAATGAAAGCCCCCTGATGACAATTACCAAAGCGCAGACCGCTGCGTTGCGGGTCGAAATGGCCCAGCGCTATGGCGATAATGTTGTGGTCGATTTCTGTATGCGGTACGGCAACCCATCCACGCAATCCAAAGTGCGCGCGATGACCGAGGCAGGCTGCACGAAGATCCTGTTTTTCCCGCTTTATCCGCACTACGCAGGGGCCACCTCAGCGACCGCAAATGACGCGTTTTTTCGCGCGCTGATGAAAGAAAAGTGGCAGCCAATCGCGCGGGTCGTGCCTCCCTATTTTGACGATCCCGCCTATATTGATGCGCTCGCCCTGTCGGTAGAAAAGGCTTATGCCGAAGCGGACAAGGAACCCGATATTTTGGTCTGTTCATACCACGGTGTGCCAGAGCGGTATTTGCGTGAGGGCGACCCCTACCACTGCCATTGCCAGAAAACGACGCGCCTGCTCAAGGAGCGGCTGGGTTGGGACGATACGCAAATCAAAACGACCTTCCAATCCAAATTTGGCCCCGAGGAGTGGCTTAAGCCCTACACCGTGGAAGAGGTCGCGCGATTGGCCGAATCAGGCAAGAAAAGCATCGCGGTTTGCGCGCCCGCCTTTTCGGCCGATTGCATTGAAACCTTGGAAGAGATCAACGAAGAGATCAAAGAGAGCTTTGAGCACGCAGGTGGTGAACACTTCACCTATATCGCCTGCCTTAATGACAGCCCCGCACATATTGCGGCATTGTCAGGTGTCATCGCCCGGAACCTGCGTGGGTGGGTGGACGACTAGACAGAAGTGATCAAACAAAGAAAAAGGCCGCAAGCATTGGCTTGCGACCTTTTCTTTAGATCAAACTGATCTGCTGCAATTAGTAAGCAGCTGCGATCAAAGCGATCAGGATCAGTGGAATGATCAAACCAGCGGAAGAAGACGAACCAGCGGCCTCTTCCATGATTACGACTGGTTCCATTTCCATGACCGGCTGAGACATGCCGCCAGCGAAGGCGGTTGAAGCTGCGGCGGTAAATGCGGCGGCGAGAACGATATTTTTCATTGTATAATCTCCAGTATTGGCCCGCTCCCAAAATAATTGAGGACGGCAGCAGGCACCCAAGTCTTACCTCGTAAACAGTCTTAACCAGCAATCAAGCTAAATTGCAAAGGCTTGCTTAAAAGATGCCGCGGAAATGACATGCGGTGTCGTCAAATAAGCAACACTTGGGTCCCGACCGATGTCATGCCGAACAATTCGGCAATGTGTTCGTTGTAAAGGCCGATGCAACCGTTCGAGGACCTGCGGCCGATTTTGCGCGTGTCGTGGGTGCCATGGATTCGATAATACGTCCATGAAAGGTAAAGTGCGTGGGTACCCAGCGGGTTATCGGGGCCAGGGCCGACATAGTCGGGCCATTCGGGATTTCGTTCTTGCATTGACGGGGTGGGCCGCCAGCTTGGGCCCTCAACCTTTTGAACAACGGATGTGCGGCCGCGGCGCGTCAGGTCTTCTGTCAGAGGCACGCTCGTTGGATAGAGCTTGTAAACACTCTGATCCTGATTCCAAAAATGCAGCGCACGCGATTGCGTATCGACAAGAACCGCCCCATTGGTCAGGTCATCAAAATAGGGGCGCCAATCCAGCGCCCGAAAACTTGATATATTGCGACGAAGCGTCTGAGAGATGTCGCCCTCAAGCTCGGTCGTATTCTCGGTTTGCGCCATTGCTGTCGTACCCACAGCCGCAGCGGTTCCAGCAAGGAAGCCTCGCCGTGTCAGCGCCTTGAGATTCTTCGTATGCATGTGTTGCTCTCCAACAGGTCCGAACACCGTTTAAGTATTATAACTATGACCTGTTAGCAGAGTTCGCAATTCAAAGCCGCTCACTTTGGCGTCAATGCGCCGATGTGGGTTTGAACTGCAACGCAGTTGGGGCTATTGCAGTGCTTAACCACATACAGGGTATCAAAATGTTGCGTCTTTCCTTCATTCTTAGCGCCTTCCTCACGTTAGTTGCGGCCTGCACGACCACCACAGGCCCTGCAATTGGTCCGGATGGGCTGCCCTTGCCGCAGATTTACCGGATTAGCGCGGCAGACGCGGCGGACGTGCAGTTTCGGATGCTTGATGGCATTAATTCCCTGCGACAGGCCTCTGGTGCGGCACCGATCATCATGGACGCGCGCCTGAATGCCGCCGCCGCAACTCATTCACGCGATATGTCGGTGCAAAACCGCCCTTGGCACTTTGGCTCTGACGGGTCTTCGGCATTGGATCGCGGCGTTCGCGTCGGCTACACAGGCCAGATTCTTGGTGAAACCATTTCCGAGACCTACGAGACCGAGCTTGAGACACTTGCTGCATGGATGCAGTTGGCCGATACGCGTGAAGTCATCCTTGATCGCGCCGCCTCCAAGATGGGCTTTGCGTGGCACCAAGAGGCCAACGGCAAGATTTGGTATACGCTCGTACTGGGAACCTAGGCCGACCCGTCTTTACGGGTGAATAAAGATCGGCGTGCCGTCCTGCACCATTGCATAAATGTCTTCCATCTCGCGGTCTGTGACTGCGATGCAGCCAGCGGTCCAGTCATCGTCTCCGCCCGCGGCGCGCGGCGTGCCGTGAATAAAGATATCCCCACCGGGTGGACGGCCAAGTGCGGCAGCGGCGGCGCGATCTTGGTTGTTAGGGTAAGAAATACCAATCGACAGATAAAACGCGCTGTTGGGATTGCGCCGGTTGATCCGGTAGGCGCCCTCGGGCGTGCGGCCGTCACCTTCGTATTGCTTGTGACCAACTGGGGCAAAGCCCAACTCGAATTCAAAATCGCGCAATATCTCGTCATTGTTCATAAGATATAGGCGACGACGCTCTTTATAGACGACAATGCTTGTTACCGAGGGGCCGTCATAAGTCCGGAACTTGGTCGTCGCGCAGGCCCCAAGACCCAACAACGCACCACCAACGATCAGATTTCGCCTATTTAACATTCGCCCACATGCCCATTCTTTGGTCTTTGCCATTTGGGAAATGCATACACCAGATTTCGCGCGCCGCCTAGGAATGCTTGCCGCACGATGCGCTCACGACCGCGTGAAGGACGCGGCGACTTCGACGTGCGGTGACCAGCGAAACTGATCAACGACGTCAATCCATTGGATCGCAAACCCTGCATCAATCAAAACCTTGGCGTCCCGCGCAAAGGTAATCGGGTTGCACGAAATCATCGCAATCTTACGGACGGTCGAAACCGCAAGCGTCGCGATCTGCGCCTGCGCGCCCGCGCGCGGCGGATCAATCACGGCAGCATCAAAATGGCGCAGCTCATCGGGTTCAAGCGGGCGACGATACAGATCGCGGGTTTCTGTCTTGATCAGCTTGAGGCCCTGCGCGCGGCGCCACCCCTGATCCAGCGCCACCAACATTGGTCCGCTGCTTTCTACCGCGGTTACCGCGGCGTCTTCGGCCAAGGGCAGTGTGAATGTCCCGCAGCCTGCGAACAGATCAACGATTCGATCAGCACCATCGGTCGCTTCGCGAGCAGCGGCCAATAACTGCGCTTCACCATCCCGTGTGGCTTGCAAGAACGCGCCTGCAGGGGGCACAACGCTCGCCCGTCCGAACTGTTGCGTCGGTGGATTAATCGTCACGACAGGTTCATCACCCCACGCCAAGCGGGCAAACCCGTGACGTTGGGCAAAATCGGCCAGCGTAATCCGCAAGGGACCATCCAGTAGTTTGTCAGATTCGACCCAGACATCAAGGCCGGCCGGGCTATCTGTAACGGTCAACCCAATCTCGCCCTTGCGAGAGGCGCTAAGAACCGTCAGTTCTTCAAGCGACGGAAGGGCCGCGCGCAAACTGGGCAGCAAAAGCTGACAGTCGGGCACCGAAATAATCGTATCCGACGCACGCGTGTGAAACCCGACCAGCGCACCATTCTTGGTTCGTTTGCCCGCGAACTTGGCGCGGCGGCGTGATTGCGCCTGCGAGGTATGAACTGCGCGAATATCCACTGCAATCCCATGCGCCGACAACGCGCGCGTTACGATCTCGGCTTTCCAGTTTGCGACAAATGGATTGGTGGCATGTTGCATCGCGCAACCGCCGCACGATTTGAAATGCCGACAGGGTGGCGCAACACGATCCGTTGAAGGTTTCAAGATTTGCGCCGTGCCATCTTCACGCAGACCGATTTCCTCACCGGGAAGGGTGCGGGGCACAAACTGGCCATCGGCGGCGCGGCCAAGACCTTGTTGGGTGAGGGTTTCGATTAACATTTGTTATTCCAACGCTTCTTTGGTGCGGATGAATCCGCCCGATTGTCTGTTCCAGTATCGTGCATAAAGCCCGTCTTGCGCCAATAGATCATCATGTGTGCCGTCTTCAACGATTTGCCCGTCATGCATGACAATAATACGATCCATCCGTGCGATGGTGGACAAACGATGCGCAATCGCCACAACGGTTTTGCCTTCCATCACGCCCTCTAGCGCGTTTTGAATGCTTGCTTCAACTTCGCTGTCCAGCGCGCTTGTCGCCTCGTCCAATACAAGGATCGGGGCGTCCTTTAGAATGGCCCGCGCAAGCGCTACCCGTTGGCGCTGCCCGCCTGATAGTTTGACGCCCCTTTCACCAAGGTAGGCATCGTAGCCGCGATTGCCCTTGTGGTCTTTCAACTCAAGAATAAAGTCATGGGCTTCCGCGCGTTTCGCAGCACTCACGACCTCGTCGAAAGTGGCATCGGGACGCCCGTAAAGAATATTGTCGCGGGCCGAACGATTGAACATCGCCGTTTCCTGCGTGACCATGCCAATCTGCTGCCGCAGACTGTTTTGCGTAACCGCGCGCAGATCTTGCCCATCAATCAGAACGGCACCAGCCTCGGCATCGTAAAGGCGCAACAACAGCGCAACCAAGGTCGATTTCCCGGCACCGGATGCACCGACAATACCCAGCTTTTCACCGGGCCTGATCCGCAAATCTATGTCGCGAATGCCACCCGTTTCATCGCCGTACGCAAAAGTGACGTGATCAAACCTAATCTCTCCATCAAGCACCTTTAGAAGTGTTGCCGCCCCAGCATCCACAAGATCATGCGGCGGGGTCAACGTGCGCATCCCATCTTCGATCTCGCCGATATTGGAATAGATCGCCATGAGGGTAAAACTGACCCAACCCGTCATTTGACTAATGCGGATCGCCACGGCCCCCGCCGCCGCGATATCACCCGCCGTTGTCACACCCATACGCCAGAGCATCAACGCGCCGATAATAAGCAAGACAGGCAAGATTCCTGCTACCGTCATGAGCGTGAACCGAAACCCCGTGGACAGATGCCCAAACGACAGCGCCCTACCCCGCAGCTGCGCCATCGCATCCAATGCAGAACGGTCTTCGTGATCAATATGGCCAAACAGCTTTACGGTTTTGATATTCGTGACTGTATCCACAACCTGCCCCGTCACCATCGCGCGCGCCGATGCGCGTGCGGCTGATCGGATGCGGATACGCGGCATAAACCAGCGGATCATTGCAAAATAAAGCGCCAACCAAAGGATCAACGCAAATGCAATCCGCCAATCCATGGCAAGCAACAGGAATACCGATCCGACAAGCGATGCCAGCGCAAAGAACACCACGTTAATAATCTCGGCGGTCACGTCTGTGACAGCCCGTGCAGTCTGCATCTGCTTTTGCGCGATGCGACCTGCAAAATCGTTGTCAAAGAACGACACCGAATGGCCAAGGCTCCAGCGATGCAGCCGGCTTTGAACCAACGGATAGATGTTGGGCGGAACGACAATACCGTTGAACGCGGCGCTTGCCCCAAACACCAGCGGTCGCAGCACAACAAAGAACCCCGCAAAGAGCAGTAACAGGGTCGCATTATCGGCAAAGTAGTTTTCTGCTCCCGAAGCTGTCGCGCTGTCGATCACCAAGCCCAGCAGATAGGCCGTCACGACCTCAAGCGCACCAGCAATCGCCGACACCAGTGCCGCAAGACCCAACGCGGGCCAGGCTCCGGCAAGACACCAACGAAAGAAAGCGCCAAGCTGGCGGGGCGGTGGGCCTTCGGCAGGGCGGAACCCGTCGATCATCCCCCCAAGCCAACGCAACAAAAGTGTCATTGCGCGGCCTCGATTTCCGACCCGATAAAGCCGCCTGACTGGCGTTTCCAAAAACCGGCGTAAAGCCCACCTTTGGCAAGCAACTCATTGTGTGTGCCGTCCTCGACTATCTGTCCGTCATCCATCACGATAATCCGGTCCATCCGCGCAATCGTAGACAGACGGTGGGCAATCGCGATCACGGTTTTCCCTTCCATCATGCCATAAAGCGTGGATTGAATTGCGGCTTCGACCTCACTGTCGAGCGCACTTGTCGCCTCGTCTAGCAGCAAGATCGGCGCATCCTTAAGGATCACACGGGCCAGCGCGATACGCTGACGTTGTCCCCCCGATAGTTTCACACCGCGTTCGCCAACCTGTGCTTCATACCCTTTACGGCCTTCGCCATCCTCAAGCCCAAGGATGAAATCATGCGCCTCGGCCTTTTGTGCGGCGGCGATCATCTCATGGTCGTTCGCGCTTGGGGCGCCATAAAGGATGTTTTCGCGCACAGATCGATGCAGAAGTGCTGAGTCCTGTTGCACCATGCCGATTGCACTTCTCAGGCTGTCTTGGGTCACGCCCGCGATGTCTTGACCGTCGATCAACACGCGCCCACCTTCAACATCGTAAAACCGCAAAAGCAGCTTTACGAGGGTCGATTTTCCAGCGCCCGAGCGCCCGATCAGACCAATTTTTTCACCTGCTTTGATCGTCAGGGAAATACGCTGTAACCCACCGCTGTCCTTGCCATAGTGATGGCTTAGCTTATCAATTACGATCTCGCCCCGCGGGACATTTAGTGCCTTGGCATCCGGGCTGTCGATCAGTGTGATCGGCTGGGCAATGGTTTCCATGCCTTCCTGAATAATGCCAAGGTTCTGGAACAGATTTGTCACCGCCCACATGATCCAGCCGGTCATCGCATTCAGGCGCAGAGTCAGCGCGGCTGCGGCAGCGATAATGCCAACCGTTGCCGAACCTGCGGACCAAAGCCAAATCGACCAGCCAACTACGGCCACGATCAGGAAACCATTCAGCACGACAAGGGCAAGGTCCATGATCGAATAAAGCCGCATCTCGCGCTGCAACGTCTTGCGCGTATTTTCGATTGCCTCGAATGCGTAGTTAATCTCGCGGTCATGATGCGCGAACATCTTGACCGAGTGGATGTTGGTGTAACTATCGACAACACGACCCGTCACTTCGGAGCGCGCATCACTTGATGCCTTGGCGGCAGGGGCAACGCGTTTCACAGTCCAGCGCATCAGCAGCATATAAAGGCCAAACCATGCCAGAAGTGGCAACATCAGGCGCAAATCAGCGCCAGCCAGCAACACGGCGGCACCAATAAGATAGGCCAGCGCAAAAGTGACCGCATCAAAGGTTTGAAATGCAACCTCGCCTACAGCAGGGGGCGTTTGCATGATCCGGTTCGCGATACGTCCGGCAAAATCATCCTCGAACCACCCGACGGATTGGCGAAGAACATGCCGGTGTGCGCGCCACCTAACAATCGTGCCAACGTTCGGGATGATCGCGTTGTTCAGGAGGGCCACGTCTAGAATCTGAAACAAAGGCCGTAAGAAGACAATGAACAGCGCAATAATTAACAGTTCCAAGCCGTGAAGTGCCCAAACTGCGCTTGGTTCTGTCTGCGCCATAAGATCAACAAGGCGACCCATGTAGAAAATCATCCAAACCTCGACTGAGGCAACGATGACCGACATGATTCCGGTTACCCAAAACACCCGTTTGAACGGGCGGGCATATTCCATCAGGAACGGCCAAAGCCGCGTGGGCGGTGTGTTGTTTTCCTCATAGGGGGCATAAGGATCAACTAGTCGTTCAAAGAAACGAAACACGAGGACGGCCTTTGTTTGGGTTATGATAGCGATATAGCCCTAATCGCGACCAAGCAAAACCCGCTGTCAGCCGCGCAGCAACTCGTCGGTGGTAAGACTGAAACCTGATGCGATCCAGCGCTCCTGCGCGCGCTTCAGGGCTTGGCCAAGCGCCGGACCTTTTAGATCTGGCATGAAATCCGCAGCGCGCAACGGAAAGATTTGCTTTGCGCCGAATTCCGCGCTTTCCGCCTGAGCAGAGTCGATAATTGTCCCACTCACCGCTGCACGAAGCGCAAGAACATCCATCGCCCTTGATCCAAACCGATAGCCAAGCTCATCGGCCGGCATACCGGTTGCAATCCCGTCACGCAGCATCGCAAGGTCGGCCGTTTCCCGTTTGGACAAGCGCAAGCGGCTAGCTGCATCTTCACCGCCCAGCATCGCAAGGCGGCGGATCGGGTCAGGCGCAAGGCCTGCCTCCGCTTCGATATGCACAAGTGCGGCCAGCATTGCAGCGCTTGCCCCGGGCAACACACAAAGCACAACGCCCGCTACCTCCATCGCGGCAACCGCCGGTGCTGGATCAGGTGCAGCAAGCAGTTTTCGCATCTCATGGCCAACCCGCTCGCGCGAAAGCTGATCAATTCCGTCAACATGAGCAGCGCAACCAGCCAACCCTTCGGCGTCAAGCCCACCATCAGGGTCGCCATACCACGCGTGGAACCTGAAAAACCGCAGAATGCGCAAATAATCCTCTTGGATGCGCGCATTCGGATCGTCAATGAAACGGACGCGACGCGCCATAAGATCATCGAGCCCGCCAAGGGGGTCAGCCAGCAAACCATCAGGATCAGCGTAAAGCGCATTCATCGTAAAATCGCGCCGCTGGGCGTCGTCGGTCATGTTATCGGCAAAACTGACAACCGCGCGGCGCCCGTCTGTAGCAATGTCCTTGCGAAAGGTTGTGACCTCAAATGGAACGCTTTGGGCTATAATAGTAACTGTTCCATGCTCAACTCCGGTCGGAATAACCTTGAGCCCCGCTGCTTGGGCAAGCTTGATCACATCGTCGGGCAAGGCATTCGTGGACAAGTCAAGATCAGCGACTGGCGCGCCAAGTAGCGTATTGCGCACACAGCCGCCAACAAACCACGCCTGATATCCAGCGTCGGTCAATGTCGAACAAACCGCGCGCGATGCCGGGTGGGTAAGCCAATCCGCCGAAATTCGGGTCATGTCGTCATCCGATCTGCAAGCGAGCGCAGCATGCGCGCCGTCGCTCCCCATACATAGTAGGGACCATAGGGAACGGTGAAAAAGTATCGCCGCTGCCCCTGCCAAATACGCGACTCAATTCGATAATTGGCCGGATCGGCAAGATGGGCGAGAGGGACGCGAAAGACCTCGCTGACTTCACCAGCTTCAGCAATCGCGTCAAAGTCTTGCGTTAACCAACCGACAATTGGCGTTACCCGAAAGCTTGTGACCGTTTCATGCGGCGGCAACTC
>JBLHNX010000071.1:0-9596 GCA_047622125.1 Paracoccaceae bacterium
CGACCACCTATGAGGCGATTCGGATCAGTTCGGGCACTTCGTTTGTGCATGAAACCGAAAGTCAGGTGATCCTGAACGGCAGCCGTGACATCAATTTCACGATGGATTTGGTGAAAAAGGACATCGGTTTGTTCCAAGAGATTGCGGACCGTGCCGGTGTGCCCCTTGAGATCAGCCCGTTGATGGTGTCGATCTTTGAGGATGGTATCGCGCGTTATGGCGCGCGCGCGCAGTCCGACGACATTATTCGCCGATTGGAAGAGGCGACTGGCCTTGATATCACGGCACCCGGTTTTCCGGCCCAGATGAGCGACGATGAACCCGAAGAACGCGGCTATGAAGTTGTGCCAAACCGATAAGGCTGGTCGCGCGCCGCGCTTTTCGCTAGCAGGGGCTGAATTGACAGGGGTGGTGCGATGATGAATCCGGATAAGAATGGTGTCGTGGCACGGGTTGGGGCCTCGCCGATCAGGCGTGTCTTTGCCTTTGGCGTGTTGTTTACCCTTGGCGCCATGTTGATCCTGATCGCCTTAATCCAGCCGCCAAGCTTTGGGTTGCAGATGATGCTGATCGGGTTCGGTGCGGCGGTGCTTTGGGCCGCCGAACGCATGCGCCGCGCGACCACTACGGTGATCGAATTGACGACGGACGGATTGCGCGATTCCACAGGCGTGCTTGTGATCCCTTACGACGACATGGTGCGGGTCGAACGCGGGGTTTTCGCGATGAAACCATCAAATGGATTCGTGTTGATTACCAAGGATCGTGGACCGCGGGGCTGGGCACCGGGCCTTTGGTGGCGCGTGGGCCGGCGCATTGGTGTCGGTGGTGTCACGGCGGCTGGGGCTGGCAAATTCATGGCCGAACAGATCGCGTTGACCCTGGCGACGCAGGGCAAGTAGCAGTGGCCTAACAGTCCGCGTAATAATCAGAGCCATCGCTCGAATAACACATCTGGCTGGGGTAAAAGCGCGGTCGGGTGACGACGAGGTTTTCAAATACGAAGGCTTCGAGGCCAATCGAGAAAACGGGTTCGTAGACCACCTCGGTTTGCACAAGAATGGCGACCTCGGTTGCGTGCATCACCGGAAGCTGATCAGACAGTGTGTTCAAAGCAGTATCGTTCAGCGTGCCCATACTACCTTTGTCAACTGACCATTGAACATGGTATTCCTCTTGATCGGGATCATAGCTCATCACCGTGACACGCAGCTTGGGGAGATGATTGGACGAGGTCAAAAAGCGCTGAATGAACCACAAGCTCGTGATGTAGTCATCCGTAATATAATCATCACCTTCGCGGCTGATCGCGTCCGAAATCGTGAACGCCGCCTTGAGCGCGGTTGACTGTGACCGGAAGGCGTCAAAGTAAACAAATGTCGCCAAATAGGCCCAAGTCAGCATCGGGAAAATCAGAACGGCCTCGACTGCAATGCCGCCTTCTTCTTCGCGATGGAAGCGTTTGATCATGCTCTTGAAAATACCCAGCATTAGATCGGCTCCATCACAAAGGCAGACATGGAGACCAGTGCGTAAAAATCACCACTTTGGCGCGGCATCTGAAATCCGAGCCCGGTGCCCGGAAAAATTGGCAAGAACAGCGAGCAGGCGCGCACAATCATGATCTGGTTTGCAGTACCGGTTTCGTAGTTGCGCGGTGCTTGAAAAGGCTCGTCGGTGTTCACGCAGTCTGCGACGCTCGGAATATTTGACCAGTTGCGCGGGTCAATCGGGCGCATCTCCAGCTTGAGATTGTCCATGCAGTTGGGAATAATCCCTGCCCCCTGACAGATCATTGTCTTGAATTGGTCATGGGTCGGGGCCGCACCTGTATTCAGGCGCACTTCGCGCACCGCCATGTCCAGACCGCGTTCCAGCATCACATGACGCGTCATCATCAATCCGGCTTCAAAAGCCGAAATGAACAGCACCATGAAGACAGGGAACACCAGCACGAATTCGACTGTTGCGTTGCCGTCGTCGGCGCGCCGAAAGCGGCGCAGGAAGCGTGAAATGGCCATTATCATTGGATCAACTTCAGGCTGCGAATATCACTGGCAATGGCGGCAAAGACCGCGGAGATATCGGTGCCGCTGGCCGAAAAGTAGGTGTTCACCGAGGTTGCGCAGTCGCGCAATGCGTTCTGACCAGCGGACGGGGCCTCGAAGGCGACTGTGTAGACCACGATGTTACGGTTGCGGGCCTCTTCACAGATGTCGGAAAGCCGCTCGTCAGCTTCGTAGCCGTTGACCACAGAATAGTCGGCCCGTGATGCAGCTTTGTAGTCATTGTAACTGATGGCACGGCGATTATAGGCTTCGCGGAAGAACACGTTATCGATGCGCGTCATTGACCAATTGGCATAGATATCCTGCCAGCTGGCGTGATGGACATAGTCGGGATATGCGACACCTTGGCCAACGCCAATGCGCAAACCGTTAGGGCCATCATCGACATAGTCGGGGTAGCCCTGGGGATAGTCGTGATAGCGGTTCCAATAGGGCTGATCGAGCCAAAAGAACGTGTCGTCTGAAAAGTCGTTGGCCGACCCGTCATCATCGACAAGGATCGAGATATCATTCTCGGAAACGTCACCGATGCTTTCCCAGGAACCGTCGCGGTCAAACCAGATTGGCGACATGCCGGATTTGTACGGCTCTTCAAGGTCGTATTCGGTTGTGTTTTGACCATCGGTCATTAGCACGATTACCTTGAGATTGTCGGACAATCCAAAGTTCATCGGACGCCCCAGAACAACGCTTTGCACATCATTTGAACCGATCAGCCCGGTGACCAGCGGGCGTGTGCCGGGGTCAAGAAACGCAGTGCCCCATTTCATACCAAGATCAATAGCGGTGTTACCGTAGACATCCAGACTCTCGATCATATCCTTGAGATCATCGGCGGAGGTCGAATGGACGATCACGGCGTTTTCTTCGCCAGCGAAACAGATCGGTTCATAAAGGGTTTCGCCGTAGGAATAGTCATACCACTGCTCGTAATGCGATACCTGCGTGTAAGGGATCGTTCCGGCAAAGCCGTGCCCGCCCATGGGCAATGCGGTACTGGCAAACACCGAGTCCGGCAGCAGAACGCAGTTTGAATATTCGTGCAGCGTGTCGATGTTATAATAGGGCGCAACCGCCGAGCCAAGGTTCACAACCGAACTGTAGGCGACGATCGACATCGACATAAGGCCCTCTTCGGGGATGCCGTTATTGGCCATGATGGTGTCGATGAATTCATATGCCGCTTGCTGCATGTTGTAAAAACGGTTGTTGCTGTTCATCGAGCCGGACACGTCAACCACCAGCGATACTTCAACGTTGGTCACGCGTTCTTCGGCAGCGCTGACAGCTGGAGCGACGATCGTGCTACGGAAAGGAACCATATCAGGATCGGTAAAGATCAACATCAGATCGGCGAACAGCATCGTCATAGTAGCGTGTGCTTCGGCTGAAACGCGGCGATAGTTCAGTCCTTCCTCGACAAGCGGCGTACCAGTCAGAAACGGGGTCATGCCCGATTTGGCAAAATAGTCCTGGACCACGGCCGCAGGAGATAATTCCTGGTCCATGTCCGCTGCGGCCAGCACCGCGCGGTCGATGGTGCCTTGAAGCTTGGTGCGGGTGGTTTCGAAACGCATGAAGTCGACGGCCATGCCGCCTGCCATAAGCATCAGGACAAACATAAACAGTGCAAAGATGATCATTCCGCCATCTTCGTCCCGCTTGAAACGTGCAAAACTGCGACGCGCCAAAGAGCGCTGGACGGCCAGTTCGCGCTTGGAAACCTGATTCATATTCTACCTTTCTAGGACCATTCACATACAAGCCACTTATCGAATCGCTTGTCGCCAGATGGGCCAAAAAAACACTGATCCACCGCGTTATGTCGCATGGCGGAATGGCAAAACTGTGACAGAATAAGGCAAAATTGGACGAAGATGCCTTGTTCTTGGCAAGCATCAGGACGGGCCTGTGCGGGCAGCAGAACGGCTGGAAAGCCCCCTCAATCAAGCCCAGAAGCCTGTTAATACGGGTAAACGCAGTTCAATTTGCCGGAATTCACTAAATATTAAGAATTATGGTTGCGGTTATAGTGAACGAGGCTAGCGTGGGTCCAATTGCCCGGCGATGGCGCGCTATCGTTGGAAAACAAATCCGAGGAGCACACCGTGGCAAAAGCCCCAAATCGCAACAAAGAACCGTCGTTTCGTGAATCTGTTGATATGATGTTCAACAGGGCTGTGGCCCTCATGGATCTTTCGCCCGGATTGGAAGAAAAGATCAGGGTCTGCAATGCGACCTATACCGTGCGTTTCGGTGTGCGCCTGCGGGGAACAATTCATACCTTCACTGGTTACCGGTCCGTTCATTCCGAACATATGGAGCCGGTAAAAGGTGGTATTCGTTATGCGATGGGCGTCAATCAGGACGAGGTCGAGGCGCTGGCGGCGCTTATGACCTATAAGTGCGCCCTTGTCGAAGCACCGTTCGGTGGCGCCAAGGGGGGGCTGCGTATCGACCCGCGTGAATGGGAAGAACATGAACTGGAACAAATTACCCGCCGTTTTGCTTATGAACTGGCAAAACGTGACCTGATCCACCCCAGCCA
This sequence comes from Paracoccaceae bacterium, assembly GCA_047622125.1. Classification (GTDB taxonomy): domain Bacteria; phylum Pseudomonadota; class Alphaproteobacteria; order Rhodobacterales; family Rhodobacteraceae; genus SW4. The sequence continues at coordinate 4,618 of JBLHNX010000071.1, forward strand.
GAACGTGCCCGCCCCCGACATGGGAACAGGCGAGCGTGAAATGGCGTGGATTGCTGATCAATACCGTCGCATGAACACAACCGACATCAACGCCGCAGCCTGTGTGACTGGCAAACCGCTGAATGCCGGCGGTATTCATGGCCGTGTTGAAGCGACGGGGCGGGGTGTACAATATGCCTTGCAAGAGTTCTTCCGCCACGAAGAAGACAAGAAAGCTGCCGGCCTTGAAGGCAAGCTTGAGGGCAAGCGCGTCATTGTGCAGGGCCTTGGCAATGTTGGTTATCACGCTGCCAAATTCCTGCGCGACGAAGACGGCGCTATCATCATCGGCATCATCGAACGCGATGGTGCGCTATTTGATGAAAAAGGCCTGGATGTTGAAGCGGTGCATAAATGGATCGCCAGCCATGGCGGTGTCTCGGGCTATCCCGATGCCACCCATCACGCCGATGGCGCGGCTACCCTCGAGGCCGCCTGCGATATCCTTATTCCTGCGGCCCTTGAAGGGGTGATCAATATGTCCAACGCCGACCGGATCAAGGCCCCGCTGATCATCGAAGCGGCGAACGGCCCCGTGACTGCGGGCGCCGATGAAATACTGCGCGACAAAGGCTGCGTGATCATTCCCGACATGTATGCCAACGCGGGCGGTGTCACGGTGTCCTATTTCGAATGGGTCAAGAACCTGTCACATATTCGGTTTGGCCGGATGCAGCGCCGCCAGGAAGAGGCGCGCCACCAGCTTGTCGTGGACGAGTTGGAGCGGCTTGACCGCTATCTTGGCGATGCATGGACCATGACGCCCACCTTCAAGGAAAAATACCTGCGTGGCGCAGACGAGCTGGAACTGGTGCGCTCGGGTCTCGATGATACGATGCGAATTGCCTACCAGTCGATGCGCGAGGTCTGGCATTCCCGTGAAGATGTGCGTGACCTGCGCACCGCCGCCTATCTTGTGGCAATTGGCAAAGTCGCCGCCAGCTATCGCGCCAAAGGGCTCTAGCGCGCCTGGCACGCAAGCGGAGAGGGGGCGCAGCCCCCCGCCCGGTCGGGCTCCCCCCGGGATATTTTCGGCAAGATGATGTTGGCGCGACATGAGTCGTAGTTAGCGTCTATTTTGTCGAAAAGTGGCGTTGCGCTGCCGCGCGGGATTGATAGGGTCGCGGTGTTGTTACAATGGGGCCGCTATCATGGGCTATTCCGGATTTCGCGTGATCAAAGAAGGCCTGTTTGGCCAAAAGGGCTGGACGCCGCAATGGCGCGATCCTGAGCCCAAGGCTGAATATGATGCCGTGATCATTGGCGGCGGTGGGCATGGGTTGTCCACGGCCTACTATCTGGCCAAAGAGCACGGGATGACCAATATTGCCGTGCTGGAAAAAGGCTATATCGGGGGCGGCAATGTGGGTCGCAACACGACCATCGTTCGCGCCAACTATTTCCTGCAGGGCAATTCGGAGTTCTACAGCCACTCCCTGAAATTGTGGGAGGGTCTGTCGCAAGACCTGAACTACAACGTCATGCATTCCCAACGCGGGCTGATTAATCTGTTTCATAGTGACGGGCAGCGCGATGCCTTTGCGCGGCGTGGCAATGCGATGATTAACCAAGGCGACGACGCGGTGTTGCTGGATCGTGAAGGTGTGCGCAAGCACCTGCCTTATCTTGATTTCGACAACGCCCGTTTTCCGATCTACGGCGGTTTGCTGCATCCACGCGGTGGCACGGCGCGTCATGATGCGGTGGCGTGGGGCTATGCGCGCGGGGCGGACCAGCGTGGCGTTGACTTGCTTCAAAATTGCGAAGTGACCGGAATTGATATCGAAAACGGTGTCGTCAAAGGTGTGCAGACCACACGCGGCGCCATCCGCGCTAAGAAGGTCGGGATCGTCGTGGCCGGGCGTTCTGGGCAGGTCGCCGCAATGGCGGGGATGCGCCTGCCGATTGAAAGCCATGTTTTGCAGGCATTCGTGACCGAGGGGTTAAAGCCGATCATCGACCATGTGGTCAGCTTTGGCATGGGGCACTTTTATATAAGCCAGTCCGACAAGGGCGGCCTCGTGTTTGGCGGCGATCTTGATTTTTATTCGTCCTATGCGCAGCGCGGCAATCTTGCGATGAAAGAACACGTCATGGACGCCGCGATGACTCTGATGCCGATGATCGGCAAGGCGCGCGTGCTGCGATCCTGGGGTGGGATCATGGATATGACGCCCGATGGGTCACCCATCATCGATAAGACCGACACGGATGGTTTGTTCATCGATTGCGGCTGGTGTTATGGCGGGTTCAAGGCTGTGCCTGGATCCGGTTTCAGCTTTGCCCACCTGATGGCGACGGGCAATCATCACGCCCCCGCCGCCCGTTTCCGGCTTGACCGCTTTCGCACAGGCGCCGGATTGATGGATGAAGAGGGCACCGGCTCTCAGCATAATTTACACTAGGAGCCACATTCGATGCGTATCACATGCCCCAACTGTGGCGAACGCGACCGCCGCGAATTTACCTATCAAGGCGATGCACTGGCGCTGGATCGTCCTGCGCGGAATGCGGGCACGCACGCGTGGGACGACTATTTGCACAACCGCGAAAACCCCGCCGGTGACACCCGCGATCTTTGGTATCACGACGCCTGTGCGACATGGGCAGTGGTCAAGCGCAATACCGTGACCCATGCTGTCCATTCCAGCATCGCAGCCACAAAGGTTAAACGATGAGAATTCACGGCAAGGGCATTTACGGTAACGCGGCCTCTGTCCCGTTCTCGTTTGACGGGCAAAGCTATGCGGGCCGCGATGGCGATACGCTGGCGGCTGCACTTTTGGCAAACGATGTGCGCCTTGTGGCGCGGTCGTTCAAATATCACCGGCCGCGCGGGATTTTGACCGCCGGATCAGAAGAGCCCAACGCGTTGGTGACCATTGGCACGGGCGCGCAGGCTGACCCGAACCAACGCGCCACGACGCAAGAGATTTTCGCCGGTTTAAGTGCGCAAAGCCAGAACTGCTGGCCGTCGTTGCGCATGGATGCGATGGGCGTGAACGATCTGATCTCGCCGTTTCTGGGGGCAGGGTTCTATTACAAGACCTTCATGTGGCCGCGCGCGTTTTGGGAGCGTGTTTACGAACCGATCATTCGCCACGCAGCTGGCCTTGGCGCATTGAGCGGGGCACATAACGACGACACATATGAAAAGGCCTTTGCGTTTTGCGACCTGCTGGTGATCGGCGCGGGGCCTGCTGGTTTGATGGCGGCCCTGACGGGCGCGCGTGCAGGCGCGAATGTGATTTTGGCCGACGAGGACGCACGCATGGGCGGGCGACTGCTGGCCGAAACGCATCAGGTTGACGGGATCGCGGGGCACCTTTGGGTGGATCAGATCTTGGATGAATTGCGCGGTATGGACAACGTCCGGCTGATGACGCGCACGACCATTACCGGCGCCTATGATCAGGGCACCTATGGCGCTTTAGAGCGGGTCGGCCACCACCGCCCCCGCGCTGATGGACTGCCGCGCGAGTGTTTCTGGCGGATCGTTGCGAAACGCGCTGTGCTGTGTGGTGGTGCCTTGGAGCGCCCGATTGCGTTTCCCAATAATGACCGCCCCGGAATTATGACCGCAGGGGCCGTGCGCGCCTATCTGAACCGCTGGGGTGTTGCGCCGGGTCAGGCCGTGACGGTTTTTGCCAATAACGACGATGCGCACCGCACGGCGTTAGATATGATCGCCGCGGGTGTCACTGTGGCTGGCGTGATCGACAGCCGCGATGATGCGCGCGCTTTGGGTGATTACCCGCTGTTCACCGGTGCGCTGGTTACGGCCACGCGTGGGCGGCTGGGGCTGGAGCAGATCACGGTCACCCATAATGGCGGCACCGACAAGATTGCGACCGATTGTCTGGCGATGTCGGGTGGCTGGAACCCGTCGGTGCATCTGACCTGCCATATGAACGGGCGGCCAACGTGGCAAAGCGATATTGCGTCGTTTGTGCCCACGCCCGACAGCGTGCCGGGAATGACAGTAGCGGGGGCCGCCAACGGGCACTTTTCGACAGCGGCTTGCTTGGCTGATGGGGCTGCAATTGCCGTAGCGGCGCTGGGCGCGTTGAAAATCAGGGCGAAACCAGCTGCGACGCCGCTGGCCGAAGACACAGCCTATCGCATGACGCCGCTTTGGTTTGTCGAAGGCAAGGGCCGCAAGTGGCTCGATTTTCAGAACGACGTGCATGTGAAAGACATCCGGCTGGCAGCACAGGAAAACTTTCGCAGCGTCGAACATATGAAGCGCTATACGACCCAAGGGATGGCGACCGATCAGGGCAAGAATTCGAACGTTGCCGCACTGGCTGTGCTCGCTGATGCCACAGGGCGTGGCATTCCTGAAACTGGCACGACCACATTCCGCCCACCCTATGTGCCAGTCGCGATTGCAGCGATGGGCGCGGGATCGCAGGGCGCGGGCTTTGCGCCGCAACGGTTCACGACATCGCATAATTCCAGCGTTGAACGCGGCGCGCCGATGATCGAAGCGGGCTTGTGGTATCGCCCGTCATTCTATCCCGCAAACGGTGAAATAACTTGGCGGCAGTCCTGTGATCGCGAAGTGAACGCCGTGCGCAACGCTGTCGGTATCTGCGATGTCAGCACGCTGGGCAAGATCGACATTCAGGGGCCGGACGCCGCCGCATTACTTGATTTCGTATACTGCAATACGTTTTCGAGCCTCAAGGTCGGGCGGGTGCGTTACGGGCTGATGCTGCGTGAAGACGGGCATGTCATGGATGACGGCACGACCGCGCGTTTGGGTGAAAATCACTATGTGATGACGACAACCACGGCGGCGGCGGGGCTTGTCATGCGCCACTTGGATTTTGTGGCGCAGGTCTTGCGCCCCGATCTGGACGTGCAGTGCATTTCCGTGACCGAACAATGGGCGCAGTTTGCCGTGGCGGGGCCAAAATCGCGTGAGCTGTTGAACG
>JBLHNX010000072.1:0-9580 GCA_047622125.1 Paracoccaceae bacterium
TATGAAACTTGGCGGTGACAATGTGTTGGCCGGCATCGAGGCGACCTCGACAGGCTCGATTGGTCTCGACATCGCGCTTGGCATTGGTGGCATTCCAAACGGGCGTATCATCGAAGTATACGGGCCGGAATCGTCGGGTAAAACCACGCTGACGCTGCATTGCATCGCAGAAGCGCAGAAAAAGGGCGGCGTTTGTGCATTCGTTGACGCAGAACACGCGCTTGATCCGCAATATGCCCGCAAGCTGGGCGTAAACCTTGACGAATTGCTGATCTCGCAGCCCGACACCGGTGAACAGGCGTTGGAAATTGTCGACACGCTGGTGCGCTCTGGCGCGGTGTCGATGATTGTCGTCGACAGTGTCGCGGCACTGACACCAAAGTCAGAACTTGAAGGCGACATGGGCGATTATTCCGTTGGTGTGCATGCCCGCCTGATGTCACAGGCGATGCGCAAACTGACCGGTTCGATTAGCAAGACCCAGTGCACCGTGATCTTCATCAACCAGATCCGGATGAAAATCGGCGTGATGTTTGGCAGCCCTGAAACCACAACCGGTGGTAACGCGCTGAAATTCTATTCCTCCGTGCGTCTGGATATTCGCCGCATTGGTGCGCTGAAAGACCGCGACGAAATCGTCGGCAACGCCACCCGCGTTAAGGTTGTGAAAAACAAGGTCGCGCCACCATTCAAGCAGGTGGAATTCGACATCATGTATGGTGAAGGCATTTCCAAGACAGGCGAATTGCTTGATCTGGGCGTCAAGGCTGGCATCGTCGAAAAGTCCGGCGCGTGGTTTAGCTATGGCGACGAACGCATGGGGCAGGGGCGTGAAAACTCCAAGACCTTCCTTAAGGATAACGCCGCCATCGCAAACGAAATCGAAGACAAGATCCGCGCGGCGCATGGCCTCGACTTTGACGGGGCCGTGGCACCAAAGGCTGCAAATGACACGGATGATGATGCTTTAATCGACGGCTAAGACCGGTATTTTTTGCAAGTCAGTTAGAAAGGGCGTGACTTTGGTCGCGCCCTTTTCGCATGTGCCTGTAGACACTGGCTGTGGACACTGACTTGGGGCAAGGTTATTTCAAGCGAAACCAATCGCGAGAGAGTGCCATGACAAGCCTTGCCGACATCCGTTCTACCTTCCTTGATTACTATAAACGTCAAGGTCACGAGGTTGTCCCATCAAGCCCGCTGGTGCCGCGCAATGACCCGACGTTGATGTTCACCAACTCGGGGATGGTGCAATTCAAAAACCGCTTTACAGGGCTGGAAAGCGGGCCATATCAGCGCGCCACCACCAGCCAGAAATGCGTGCGCGCAGGCGGAAAACACAACGACCTGGATAACGTTGGTTACACAGCGCGCCACCTGACATTTTTCGAAATGCTGGGGAACTTTTCCTTTGGTGACTACTTCAAAGAGGACGCTATCCCCTTTGCATGGGAATTGCTGACCAAGGATTTCGGGATCGACAAATCCAAGCTGCTGACCACGGTTTACCACACCGATGACGAAGCTTTTGATCTTTGGAAAAAGATCGGCGTGCCCGAAGAGCGGATTATCCGGATCGGAACGGACGATAATTTCTGGCGGATGGGACCAACTGGCCCCTGCGGCCCCTGCACTGAAATCTTCTTTGATCACGGTGATCATATCTGGGGTGGCCCTCCTGGGTCAGCCGAAGAAGACGGCGATCGTTTCATTGAAATCTGGAACGTCGTTTTCATGCAGAACGAGCAGTTCGAGGACGGCAGCATGAAGCCTTTGGACATGCAAAGCATCGACACCGGCATGGGGCTGGAACGCATCGCCTCGCTGCTGCAAGGCTCCAACAGCGTTTATGAAACCGATCTGATGCGCGCCTTGATCGGGGCCTCGGCCAATGCCACGGGCGTTGATCCTGATGGGGACCAAGCCGTGCATCACCGCGTGATTGCCGACCATTTGCGCTCGACGTCCTTCCTGATTGCCGAAGGGGTGATGCCATCCAACGAAGGGCGCGGCTATGTGCTGCGCCGGATCATGCGCCGCGCCATGCGGCACGCGCATTTGCTGGGGGCCAAAGACCCGGTGATGCACCGTCTTGTGCCCGAATTGGTGCGCCAGATGGGCGACGCTTACCCCGAATTGGTCGAACGCAAAGCCACTATCGAAGAAACCCTGCTAGACGAAGAAAACCGCTTTCGCCAAACGTTGGATCGGGGGCTAAAATTGCTGGCCGACGAGGCTTCGGGGTTATCGGAGGGCCAATCGCTGTCCGGCGAGGCTGCGTTCAAGCTTTATGATACCTACGGTTTCCCGCTTGATCTGACCCAAGACGCCCTGCGCGATCGCGGCATTCTGGTCGACACAGACGGCTTTGATAGCGCCATGCAAGAACAGAAAACCAAAGCGCGCGCCGCTTGGGTTGGCACAGGTGCCACGGCTGATGTGGCTGTGTGGTTCGGGATCGTCGATGCGCATGGCGCTACCGATTTCCTTGGCTATGAAACCGAGAAAGCCGAAGGCCAGATCAAAGCGCTGGTCGCTGATGGTGCGCCGGTTGATAGTGTCGCCAAAGGCGGTGAAGTGCAGATCGTGCTGAACCAGACACCGTTCTACGCCGAAAGTGGCGGGCAGGTGGGCGATACCGGCGAGATCAAGACCGAAACCGGCACCGCCACCGTTAAGGACACCCGCAAAGAGGCGGGTCTGTTCATCCACATCGCCGATGTGACGATGGGCGAAATCAAAGCGGGCCAAGGCGCCGAACTGATCGTTGATCATGCGCGCCGCACTGATATTCGCGCCAACCATTCGGCCACGCATCTGCTGCACGAGGCATTGCGCGACGCGCTTGGTGATCATGTGGCGCAGCGTGGCTCGCTTAATGCGCCGGATCGGCTGCGGTTCGATTTCAGCCACGGCAAGGGGTTGAGCCTTGAGGAGTTGCGCAAGGTCGAAGCCGACGTAAACGCCATGATCCGCCAGAATACCCCCGTCGTGACCCGTATCATGACGCCCGACGATGCCCGCGCAATCGGCGCGCAGGCGCTGTTTGGCGAAAAATACGGCGACGAAGTCCGCGTGGTGTCGATGGGCCGTGCAGACACGGGCAAAGGCGCTGACGGGCAGACCTATTCGCTGGAACTTTGCGGCGGCACCCATGTGCGCCAAACCGGCGATATTGGCGCGTTTGTGACATTAGGCGATAGTGCGTCATCATCCGGTGTGCGCCGGATCGAAGCTCTGACAGGGCAGGCGGCCTTGGACTATCTGCAAGCGCAGGATCACACGTTGGCGAAGGTTGCCAACGCATTAAAAGCCCAAGCGGCTGATGTGCCCGATCGCGTGAAGGCGCTGATGGACGAACGCAAGGCGCTGACCAATGAAGTGGCGCAACTGCGCCGCGAATTGGCAATGTCAGGCGGGACCAAGGCCGAACCGGTGCAGGCGAAAGTCATCAATGGTGTCCCGTTCAAAGCGCAGGTGATGCAGGGCGTCACCGGCAAGGACCTGCCCGCGATCATCGACGAGATGAAGTCCGAAATGGGCAGCGGTGCTGTGCTGTTGATCGCGGACACAGATGGCAAAGCCGCTGTTGCTGCGGGGGTCACCGCTGATCTGACTGACAAGGTGAGCGCCGTTGATCTGGTGCGCGCTGCAGTGGCCGAATTGGGTGGCAAGGGCGGCGGTGGCCGTCCCGATATGGCACAGGGTGGCGGCAAGGACGCGGCTAACGCAGACGCGGCGATTTCAGCCGCAGAAGGAGTATTGAAATGAGTGCACTTTGGATTGCCCACGTCACGGTAACGGACCCGGATGCATATGGTGAATATGCCAAACTGGCAGGCCCGGCGATCGCAGCCCACGGCGGGCATTTCATAGCCCGTGGTGGCCGCTTTGTGCAGCTTGAGGGCAAGGAGCGCGCCCGCAATGTCGTTGCGCGGTTCCCCAGCGTTGAAGCCGCCGAGGCTTGTTACCATTCACCCGAATACCAAGCCGCGCTAAGCCACGCGCGCGGCGCATCGGAACGAGAATTGATGATTGTCGAAACGGACGAATAGATACAAAAAAGGCCCCGAATTTCGGGGCCTTAATCGTTTATAATAATGTAAACTGTTACGCAGAACGCGACGCGCGTTTGCGTTCGTGCGGGTCCAGATGACGCTTGCGCAGACGGATCGCGTTTGGCGTTACTTCGACCAGTTCATCATCGTCGATATAGGCAATCGCCTGTTCCAGCGTCAGTGTGATCGGCGTTGTCAGGCGCACGGCTTCGTCGGTGCCCGATGCGCGCACGTTGGTCAGCTGCTTGCCCTTCAACGGGTTCACTTCAAGGTCATTCTCGCGCGAATGCTCGCCGATGATCATGCCCTGATACACGGCTTCTTGTGCGCCGATAAAGAAGCGGCCGCGATCTTCGAGCTTCCACAAGGCGAAGGAAACGGAGGTGCCGTTTTCCATCGAGATCAACACGCCAGCGCGACGTCCGGGAATAGGACCCTTATGCGGTGACCAGTCGTGGAACACGCGGTTCATCACGCCAGTGCCGCGCGTGTCTGTCAGGAATTCGCCGTGATAACCAATAAGGCCACGCGAAGGAACGTTAGCGATGATGCGGGTCTTACCGCCGTTTTGCTTCATCTCGGTCATCTCGCCCTTGCGCACGCCGGTGATTTTTTCGATCACTGTGCCCGAGTATTCGTCGTCCAGGTCAATTGTGACTTCTTCGATAGGTTCGCAGCGCACGCCGTCGATTTCACGAAACAGCACCTGCGGGCGAGAGATCGACAGCTCGAACCCTTCGCGGCGCATGTTTTCGATCAACACGCCCATTTGCAATTCGCCGCGCCCAGCTACTTCGAACGCGTCACCGCTGGCGGTGTCAGAGATTTTGATCGCAACGTTGGATTCGGCTTCTTTCATCAGACGATCGCGAATGACGCGCGACTGCACCTTTTTACCATCGCGGCCAGCCAGCGGGCTGTCGTTGATGCCGAAAGTGACGGTGATGGTTGGCGGATCAATCGGCTGTGCGGGCAGGGCCTCGGTGACGGATGTCGCGACGATACTGTCAGCCACGGTCGCCTTGGTCATGCCCGCGATGGTGACAATGTCGCCTGCTTCGGCCACATCAATCGTTTGTTGCCCAAGGCCACGGAAAGCGAGGATCTTGGTCGCGCGGAAGTTTTCGATCAGCTTGCCGTCACGCGACAGCGCCTTGACGCTTTCGCCTGCTTTCAGCGTACCGCTTTCAACGCGGCCAGTCAGAATGCGACCGATGAACGGGTCAGCGCCCAGCGTGGTTGCCAGCATGCGGAATGGTTCGTCGCGCGCCGCGATTTGTTTCGGGGCAGGAACGTGCTTGACCACCAACTCAAACAGCGCCTCGAGGTCTTCGCGCGGGCCGTCCAATGTTGCGTCACACCAGCCGGAGCGACCGGATGCATAAAGATGCGGGAAATCAAGCTGGTCGTCATCGGCTTCTAAAGACACAAACAGGTCAAATACTTCGTTCAGCGCGCGATCAGGTTCGGCGTCGGGCTTGTCGACCTTGTTGAGCACCACAATCGGGCGCAGACCAAGCGCCAGCGCCTTGGATGTCACGAATTTGGTTTGTGGCATCGGCCCTTCGGCTGCATCAACCAGCAAAACAACGCCGTCCACCATCGACAGGATGCGTTCCACCTCGCCACCGAAATCGGCGTGGCCGGGGGTATCGACGATATTGATGCGCATGCCCCTCCATTCCACGGACGTGGCTTTGGCCAGAATTGTGATCCCGCGCTCGCGCTCAAGATCGTTGCTGTCCATCGCCCGTTCGGTCGTGGCTTGGTTCTCGCGGTACGTGCCCGACTGCTTGAGCAGCTCGTCCACAAGGGTAGTTTTGCCGTGGTCAACGTGGGCAATGATTGCAATGTTGCGAATTTCCATAACGTCCGTCCTGTCTGGGGTTGCGCGCGCGATACCGTGCATCCGCAGCGAAGGCTAGCCCTAATGCATCGACGTGTTGGAAAAGACCTGAATAACGACAATTCCGCCAATGATTAGCGCCATGCCAATCACCGCTGGAAGATCAAGGCGCTGTTGGAACACCAGCCAGCCGATAATTGCGATCATCACAATCCCAAGGCCCGACCAGAGCGCATACATGATCCCCACCGGCATATAGCGCAGCGTGAGCGAGAGCAGATAGAACGACACAGCATAGGCCACGACGACCAGAACAGACGGCCAAAGCCGCGTGAATTGTTGGCTGGCTTGCAGCGCGGATGTGCCAATCGTTTCGGTCAGCACGGCCAGAAACAGATAGATATAGTGCATGGGCTATCCTGTGAATTCGCCCATCGGGCAGATCGCGCGGAGTTTTTCCATCAGTTGCGTGGATTTCCCCGGTGCGCATCGCAGCCGATAGGTGCCGTGTTCGGTTTCCAGATCAACCGTCTTGAAGATAAAGAACATCCGCCCGAACCCGAATTGGCGCACGTCGTTGAGCGTGATGACCACAGGGGCGCTGTCTTTTTGAAACCGCTTGTTAAGCGTGTTGGTGGTGAATGTCAGGTCCCTCCGGGTCAATGCAAACCGCCCGCCAACCCAGTTGCCGACCAATGCTACTGCCGCTGTCGCAAGAGGGCGCGAGTTTTTCACATTGCCAAGGTCCATGCGCATATTGGCGAGGCCATCAAGGATCACAGGTCCGCTCATTTCGGCCCTCCCTTAGGTGGCGACATACCAGTCGCGGCGATGGTTGAACGTGATGATCAAGTTGACCACAAGCGCGCCAAGCATGGAAGTGAGAACCGCGCCGACAGGGATCACGAAGAACGCTGCCGCAAAAATGCAGGCGTCAAATAGCAGTTGCGTGAACCCCGCACGAAAGCCGGTCTTTTCCTGCAAATAAAGCGCAAGAATACCAACCCCGCCAAGGCTCGATCCGTGCCGGAACAGCGCAAGCAGCCCAGCGCCGGTTATTGCACCAAACAGCACCACGCCGAATATCGGGTTGAGGGTGGCGAAACTGATCAGGCCCGGAAAGTAGAGCGACATGAGCGACAGCATCGCGACGCTGATAAATGTCTTGATCGTAAAACGCAGACCGATCCGGCGATAGCCCAGCCAGTAAAATGGGATATTGACGATGAAAAACACCACACCAAAGCTGTAACCTGTCGCATAAGATAGCAAAATCGCCAGCCCTGCCGTTTGCCCCGTGACCAGCCCCAGATGCGTCAAAATCACAAGGCCCGTGGCGGCCATGCCTGTGCCAAACACGAGGCCTTGAATGTCCTCGAGCAACGTATGGCGGCGCGGGCGGTCCTTGGGGGGGATTTGTGGCGAGTCTGTCATGGGGCAGGGGTATGGGGTGCAGTAGGGCGTGTCAAACGCTAGCGTTCCTGCGCGCCTTTGCAGGCGATGATCTTGTCACGAAACTTGGCAATGCGGTTCACACGGGTGGCAGATTGTTTCGCGCCGTTAAGGTTAATCACATAGCTGCGCTGCCGCCCGGTGGTGAGGTTATCAAACGCCTCGGCCAGTTCGGGGTCAGCGTCCAGCGCCTCGACCAATTCGTCTGGCAGTTCAAATTCCGCCTGCTTTTTTGGTGCCTTGATCCCCGCCGCGGCATAGCCCATCGCCTCGTGCAGATAGGCGCGGATCACGCTTTCCTGCGCGGCCACATCACCGTTGGCGGTAAAATGCATGACGCCTGCCGTTTGTGTGTTCGGCCCTGCCTTGTGCAGCACGCCCTCGGGGTCTTTCATCAGCCCCGCATTAAAGAACGTCAGGCGAAAGTCATCCCGAAACGCGCCGATGATCGCGAGGTTGCGGTCGGCATGTATATAAACAGGGTGGCCCCATTTGGCAGTCTCGGACAGCCCCAGATCGGTGCAAATGGCGCGCAAAGCCGCAAGGCCTTCGCCCCAAGCCAGCGCCTTGCAATCAGGGCCGTCGAACTTGTCGCAACGCCCACAACCCCGCGTGAAAAAGTCGTCGGGGGCGGTGATCATTTGGCGGGTCACCTAGGCGACTTTGGTCATTTCATTGATCTGGACACTGGCAATCGCGCCCTCTGTGGCGGGGCCATTGGCGATGATATGGGGTGATTTCATATGTGCCTGCCACAGCGCGCGGGTCTCCCAGATTTCGTAAAACACAAAAAAGCCGGGCATGTCGTTGTCGGTGTGCAGATCGTATTGGATGCAGCCATCCTCGGCCAAGGTGGGCGCGATCAGGGCTTTAAGGGCCGCCTGAACAACGGATTCTTTTCCTGGCAAGGACGTAATTTGGGCAAGGATAGCAAGTGGCATAGGTCTGTCCTGACATTAAAAACGAAAAAAGGGCCGCCCGTGGGCGACCCTTTGATAGCACAAAAAAACGTGCTTACATGGCTTTGTTCATGTTCTCGTCGACTTTTCCAAGGAAGCCTTCGGTGGTCAGCCATTTCTGGTTCGGACCAACCAGCAGGGCCAGATCCTTGGTCATGTCGCCGCTTTCCACGGTATCCACAACGACCTTTTCCAGCGTCTCGGCGAATGCCAACAGTTTCGCATTGTCGTCCAGCTTGGCGCGGTGCTTTAGACCACCGGTCCATGCATAGATCGACGCGATTGAGTTGGTAGAGGTCGCTTCGCCTTTTTGGTGCTGGCGATAGTGGCGGGTCACGGTGCCGTGCGCTGCCTCAGCCTCGACCGTTTGGCCATCTGGCGTCATCAACACCGATGTCATCAGACCAAGCGAGCCAAAGCCCTGCGCCACGGTATCGGACTGCACATCGCCGTCATAGTTCTTACAGGCCCAGACGTAGCCGCCATTCCACTTCATCGCGCAGGCGACCATATCGTCGATCAGGCGGTGTTCGTAGGTGATGCCGGCCTTCTTGAATTTGTCTTCGAATTCCTCTTCAAAGACTTTCTGGAACAGCTCAAGGAAACGCCCGTCGTACTGTTTCAGGATCGTGTTTTTGGTGGACAGATACACAGGCCAGCCAAGGTTCAGGCCATAGTTCATTGATGCACGGGCAAAGTCGATGATCGACTTGTCGAGGTTATACATCGCCATGACGACGCCGGAATCGGGTGCGTCAAACACTTCGCGTTCGATCACTGTGCCATCTTCGCCGGTGAACTTGATTGTCAGCTTGCCCGCACTGGGGAATTTAAAATCGGTGGCGCGGTATTGGTCACCAAATGCGTGACGGCCAACAACGATTGGCTTGGTCCAACCGGGCACAAGGCGCGGCACATTGGAACAGATGATCGGTTGGCGGAAAATCACGCCGCCAAGGATGTTGCGGATCGTGCCGTTGGGCGAACGCCACATTTCCTTCAGACCGAATTCTTCAACGCGGGCTTCGTCGGGGGTAATGGTCGCACACTTGACGCCAACGCCGTATTTTTTGATCGCTTCGGCTGAATCAATCGTGATCTGGTCATTGGTATCGTCGCGCGCCTGAATGCCAAGGTCGTAATACTTCAGGTCGATATCAAGGTATGGCAGGATCAGTTTCTTCTTGATGAAGTCCCAGATGATGCGGGTCATTTCATCGCCGTCAAGTTCGACGATGGGGTTATCTACCTTAATCTTGGTCATA
>JBLHNX010000073.1:0-9571 GCA_047622125.1 Paracoccaceae bacterium
CAATAAAACGCGCGCACCCGCAGGCACAAATCCATGATTATGGCGATGCGCTGATCAGCGCGGGTTTTGTGGATGCGCATATGCACTACCCGCAGACGGCGATGATCGCGAGTTGGGGAAAGCGGCTAATTGACTGGCTCAACACCTATACATTTCCCGAAGAAATGCGTTTTGGCGATCAGGCCTACGCCGATGACATCGCCGGGCGCACGCTTGATCTTGCGCTGGATCATGGCACCACGACCTTGACCAGCTTTTGCACGATCCACCCCGAAAGCGTCGACGCGTTCTTTGGGGCGGCTGACACACGTGGCATGGCCGTTGTCGCTGGTAAGACCTGCATGGATCGCAACGCACCCGACGGGCTGCGCGATACGGCGCAATCGGCCTATGACGACAGCAAGGCCCTGCTGCAAAAGTGGCATGGCACGGGGCGCGCCAGTTATGCGATCACGCCGCGTTTCACGCCCACGTCGACCCGCGAACAGATGCACGCACTTGGCGCACTTTGGACAGAATTCCCCGAATGTCTGATGCAAACCCACCTGAGCGAACAGCTCGATGAAATCGCATGGGTGCGCGACCTTCATCCGCAATCACGCGACTACCTTGATACCTACGAGAGCGCTGGTCTGTTGGGCGAACGCGGGCTTTATGGCCACGCGATCCACCTTGAACCGCGCGAGATTGACCGGATCGCCGAAGTCGGCGGCGCGCTGGTGCATTGCCCCACCTCCAACACCTTTATCGGGTCGGGGTTGTTTGACATGGCCGGACTTAAGGCGCGCGGCATTTCTGTCGGGCTTGCTACGGATACAGGTGGCGGATCGTCGTTTTCAATGCTGCGCACTATGGCTGCGGCCTATGAAATCGCGCAACTGCGCGGCACTCCGCTGCATCCGTCACAATTGATGTGGCTGGCAACCGAAGGGTCTGCGCGGGCGCTGCATATGGGCGGGCAAATCGGGTCGCTGACTGCGGGGGCTGCCGCAGACATCTGCGTGATCGACCTTGGCTCGACCCGCGCGATTGATCAACGCACTAGCCGCGCCAGTGATATCTGGGAGGCGCTTTTCCCCACCATCATGATGGGCGATGACCGTGCAATCAAAGCGGTCTGGGTGAACGGTACCCTACGCTAGCAAGACGACCCCAATACCAGAACCCACATCGTGCCCACGCGGCCAAGACCAAATTCGCGCGCATTGCGGCTTAGGATATTGCGGCGGTGGCTTGGTGATCCCATCCATGCCGACACCACGGCCTCTATGCTGGGCTGTCCGCTGGCGATATTTTCCGCAATGCTGCGATAGCAATAGCCTTGCGCTTGGGCGCGGGCGGCCGGTGTGGCTCCGTTCGGGGCTTCATGCGCGAAATATCCGCGCTGCACCATGTCTTGCGCATGCCCCTGCGCGGCTGCGGCCAATTGCGCATTGGGCACGACCGGCCCTAATCCGTTCGCGGCACGCTGCGCATTTAGCAAGCCGCCAACGCCAGACGTGGGCACCGCTGCCAGCGACGCGCCGCCACCTTGGGGGGCCGATGTCGTGACACAAGCTGCCAAGAATAGCGCACCGAACAACAAGACCACGATATGTCGCATAAGACTCTCCCATGGGTTTAGTAAATCCTAGGCTGGCAAGCCCCGCAATGTCGAGGTTTAACCTGCCAAGGCCCGCGCCAAGCGGTTTTGATCACCGATAACCCGTTCCAGATCAATCGTGACCATCTGGCCATCGCGCACCACCGCGCGCCCTTCAACAAACAAATCACGCACGCGGGTCGGCCCCGCCAAAAGCAAGGCCGCAGGATCCCAGTTGCCAGCACTTTCAACCCCCGTCACATCCCACAGGGCGATATCGGCGCGTTTACCGACAGCGATCTGACCACAATCGTCGCGACCAAGCACCTGCGCCCCACCGCGCGTTGCGATCTCAAGCGCCTCGCGCGCGCTCATCGCATCCGCGCCATTGGCGACCCGTTGCAGCAACATCGACTGGCGCGCCTCGGCGATTAGGTTTCCAGCGTCATTGCTGGCCGATCCATCGACCCCAAGCCCGACGTGGACTCCTGCATCACGCATCGCGCGCACAGGCGCGATCCCGCTGCCAAGACGGCAATTGGAACAGGGGCAATGGGCAACACCAGTGCCGGAGCGGGCAAACAAATCAATCTCTTGTGCGTCCAGTTTTACGCAATGGGCGTGCCAGACGTCATCGCCCGTCCAGCCCAGATCTTCTGCATATTGGCCGGGGCGACAACCGAATTTTTCAAGGCTATAGGCAATGTCTTCGTCGTTTTCAGCCAGATGGGTGTGCAGCATCACGCCTTTGTCGCGCGCCAGAATTGCGGCATCCCGCATCAGGTCACGGCTGACGGAAAATGGCGAACAAGGTGCCACACCAACGCGGACCATTGCGCCATCACTTGCGTCATGGTGGGCATCAATCACGCGAATACAATCGTTCAGGATCGCGTCTTCACGCTCCACAAGCATGTCAGGCGGCAACCCGCCATCGCTTTCGCCAATGCTCATGGCGCCGCGTGTGGGATGAAACCGCAAGCCAACCTCTTGCGCGGCGGCGATCGTGTCATCGAGCCGCGACCCATTGGGGAATAGATACAGATGATCCGATGTCATCGTGCAGCCCGATAGCGCCAGTTCCGCCAACCCTGCTTGGGCCGACACGAACATTTCTTCGGGGCCAAAGCGTGCCCAGATCGGATAAAGCGTTTGCAGCCAGCCAAACAGCAGCGCGTCTTGGCCGCCGGGCACCGCGCGGGTCAGGGTTTGGTAAAGATGGTGATGCGTGTTCACCAACCCCGGCGTCACGACACAGCCCTTGGCCAGGACAACCTGCGCTTCGGGGGCGTCAATTCCAACGCCGATTTGCGCAATGACACCGTCGCGCAACAAGATATCTGCGCCATGCAATTCACGGCGCGTGTCATCCATTGTCACGATGGTATCGGCATTTTTAACAAGAGTGGTGGTCATAAGAGCGTCCTTTCAGTCCACCCCCTTCGGTGGATTTGGCAGGACAGCCTGCGCCGACAGAAGGGGGATAAGGACTCGACGCTTGCGAACTTTAGCGGAGGTCGCGCAGTTAAGGCAAGTCCCCGACGCTGGCTTGCAAAATCGACAAGGCCTGCGCGTGGATCTCTGGATTTGCAGCGGCAAGGACACGCCCGCCATTATGGGCCGGATTACCCCGCCAGTCGGTCACAATTCCGCCCGCCGCCGTGATCACAGCAATCGGGGCCTGAATATCATAGGCGTTCAGTCCGGCCTCGATCACCAGATCGACCTGCCCGGCCGCGACAAGGGCATAGCCATAACAATCCATCCCGTAACGGGTCAGCCGTGCTTGCCCTGCCACGGCAGCAAAGGCGCGCGCTTCGGCTTGGCTGCCGACTTCGGGGAAGGTGCTAAGCACCGTCGCTTGCGACAGATCGCGTGCGGGGCGGGTCTGCAAGGGCATAGTTCCCTGTGGGCCGACAACCTCGGCGATGCCAAAGCCACCGGCAAAACGCTCGCCGATGTAGGGCTGATCAATCAGGCCGAACAATGGCCCCGTGGCATCGGCGACCGACACAAGAATGCCCCAAGTCGGTGTGCCACTGATATAACCGCGCGTGCCGTCAATCGGATCAAG
This sequence comes from Paracoccaceae bacterium, assembly GCA_047622125.1. Taxonomy (GTDB): domain Bacteria; phylum Pseudomonadota; class Alphaproteobacteria; order Rhodobacterales; family Rhodobacteraceae; genus SW4. Next base: position 3,657 of record JBLHNX010000073.1, read on the forward strand.
AACCCACGTCAGCCCGCTGGTGCCCGGCTGGTTGCCGTACTCTTCGCCCAGTATCGCGTCGTCAGGGCGCAGCTTGGCAATGACGGCGCGCATCGCGCGTTCGGCGGCGCGATCGCCTTCGGTGACGGGATCAAACCCACCGTCGGGGCCAAGTTTGTTATCACTCACCAATGCAGGCGCACGAAAATGGCGCAGCGTTTCTGGACGCGCGGCATCGACCATGGCGTGGGCTGTGCGGATCAGCTCGCCACGCAGGGTCTCGTCAATCTGTGCTATCAAAGTCGTCATCCGGCCCCCCGCATCTGCACCAGTTAAGAAGGCGCTAACGCGGGGTGGGCCGCAAGGTCAAGCGCGCTTTAGGCAGCTTCGCTTAGGACGCGAGCAAGATCATAGAGTCTGCGACGCTGGTTTTCAGGGATCGCATAGTAGGACCGCAACAGTTCCAGCGCCTCTTTGTCTGCCAGAATATCATTCGGCATATCAGAGTCAGACCCGGCAGGAACGCTGCTTGCCTCCATCCCGTCAAAGAAGAACGAGGTTGGCACCGACAATGCATTGGCGATGTCCCAAAGGCGCGATGCGCTGACGCGGTTCATACCAGTTTCATACTTTTGAATTTGCTGGAACTTGATTCCGACCTGTTCGGCCAGTTGTTGCTGTGTGGTCCCATTCATCCAGCGGCGATGACGGATGCGTTTCCCGACATGAACATCAACAGGGTGTTTCATTGCGATAGTCCTCTTTTTACATTCTCGGCTCAGGGCGACGCTTAGTTTTCAGATCAATTTACGTGCTGACTGTGCGAGCAATTCGTTACTACCTACTGAATGCAATCATTTAGCTAAAACACGCAACGGTTGCAGACCCATACCTAACCTTTGGCTAGTCTGGACCCAACATTTCTTTGTGAAAGCCCGCCTTTTTGGCTGCATATCAGTGCCTTCGACCGACCTACTGGCTATCTGACACCGGCAATATTAGAGTCGTTAAAGGCGAATCTTAATTATTGGCGGAGTCCCCTAAATGCGTGCATTTCAAGTAACTTCCTTTGATTCCGCGCCAGCGCTGGCCGAAATCCCCGAACCCCAACCAGCGGCAGGACAGGTCGCACTGCAGATCGAAGCATGTGGGCTGAATTTTGCCGATTTGTTAATGGCCAAGGGCACCTACCAAGATACCCCGACCCCACCCTTTACCCTTGGGATGGAGGTTTGCGGCACGGTGACGGCCCTTGGCGCGGGCGTCACAACCCCGGAAATCGGCACCCGCGTGGCGGTTTTTGGCGGCAGCGGTGGTTTGGCTGATTACGGGGTATTTCCGGCTGATCTGTGCCGCGCGGTCCCTGATAATATGACGGCAGCAGAGGCCGCCGGTTTTCAGGTTGCTTACGGCACCTCGCACCTTGCACTGACACGGCGCGCACAATTGCAGCCCGGTGAAACGCTACTTGTCTTGGGGGCTGCCGGAGGCGTTGGCCTGACAGCCGTCGAGATTGGCAAAGCCATGGGCGCGCGCGTGATCGCTGTCGCGCGCGGCGCCGAAAAACTGGCCGTTGCTCAAGCCGCAGGCGCGGACCACACGATTGATGCCAGCGAAGATATTAAGGCCAAGGTCAAAGCACTGGGCGGGGCCGATGTGGTTTATGACCCTGTGGGCGGGAATTTGTTCAAATCAGCACTCGGGGCCTGCAACCGCGAAGCGCGCGTGATCGTCATCGGCTTCGCCAGCGGCGACGTGCCGCAAATTCCGGCCAATATCATTCTGGTCAAGAACGTTACTGTGATCGGTTTCTATTGGGGCGGCTACCTTGCGTTCAACCCCAAGGCGCTGACCGAGAGCATGGCCGAATTGATGCAATGGCAGGCCGAGGGCCGGTTGCGCCCCCATGTGAGTCACATCCTGCCGCTAGCCCGCGCACAAGACGCGCTTGAGCTGATGAGCACACGAAAATCCACAGGAAAGGTCGTCGTGACGCCCTAGGATGACTGACCTAGGCTAATTGATAGGCCGTCCGGATCAACTGCGCGAGGTCACCGACGATGGGGCTATCTTCGGTTTCGCGGTGATACATGTTGATGCGGGTCTGGCGCAATTCGGGCAGCGCGCCACCATGGTTAATGCGTTCACAATGGCGCGGTTCGGTTCCTTCGATCAAAGCATGTACGGCCAGATCGGCTGTTACCGTGGCCTCGACCGTGCGGGATGAATTGGTTTCAACAACCATTTCCCACGGGATGCCTGCCTCGGACAAGCGACGCAGCACGCCTTGGCGAAAGATGCAGTTCTTTTCAAAGGCCAGCCGCAGCGGGCGATTGCGCCACGCGGTCCCGCCCTCGGTCCCGACCCAGACCAGTGGCTTGATGGCAAGCGTTTCACCACCCTCGCCCACCTCGTCTTCGGTCGTCAGCAGAACATCGACCTCACCGCGGGCATATTGTTCTTTCAACGCGCGTGTAAACGAGGTCAGCAATTGCACACGCACGCGCGGGTATTCCGCTGCGAAACGCTGCAAGACCTGCGGCACGACCGGATAAACGATGTCATGGGGCACACCAAGCGTGACCTCGCCCTCGAATTCCTGCGCGGTAAGGCGGCTGTAGATTTCATCGTTCAGCGATAGCATCCGGCGGGCATATCCCAGCAGTTGTTCGCCGTTGGGTGACAGTGAAATGGAGCGCGCCGAACGATCAAACAGCACCACGCCCATCGACTCCTCAAGTCGTTTCAACTGCATTGACACCGCCGATTGGGTCAGATGCAGCACCCCTGCTGCCTTGGTGACGCCGCCGGTATCGGCAACAGCCACGAATGAACGCAGGGCGGTGAGGTCAAGATTGCGCGGCATATCAATTTCCGTGATGCATTATCGGTCAAACATTCATTTTTAATATGCCATAGCTAGCACCATATATCAATCATCCTGATTCAATTCAGACAATGCATCACCAATTCGAAAGGTTCTTCCAATGTCCGCGACACACAACACGCACTTTACCGCCGCCCACCGCCCCGCCATGCGCTCTCCGCTTGGCCTGTTCACCGAGGCCCTCGTCGTTTGGCAGCAGCGCCGCGTCTTGGCCCGTCTTGATGACGCACGCCTGTATGACATCGGCCTAAGCCGCGCCGACGCCCAGCGCGAAGCCAAACGCCCATTGTGGGATGTGCCCAATGGTTGGCGTGCCTAAAAAGCCCGCAATACTGCGAGAATCCGGCCATTGTGCGCAAACCTGCGCGAAATGATCGGATTTTCGCACAAAGATCGTTCGGTATTGCTTGAAAACGCGACTGAATACGCCAATATCACCTCCAAGGATACCGCATCAGCGGTGACACGAGTTCAACCTTGGAGGCTTTGATGGCTGACTACAGACAAATTGATGCAAGCGTAGGCGCACGCAGCGTTGATATCGACGCGGGACTGCGCGCCCATATGAACAAAGTTTACGGCACGATGTCCGTAGGCATGATTATCACGGCCTTGGCCGCTTGGGCCATTTCCGGCCTTGCGACGGCTGATGCCGGAACTGCTTCGGCGCAGCTGACCAATGGCCTTTTTCTCTCTGATTTCGGTGTGACGCTTTACACAACACCGCTGCGCTGGGTGATCATGTTCCTGCCGCTGGTGATGATCTTTGCCTTTGGCGCTATGATTAACCGCCTGTCCGCCGCTGGCGCGCAGTTGTTTTTCTACGTCTTCGCCATGGCGATGGGCGTGTCGATCAGCTGGATCTTCCTGAGCTTCACAAGCTATTCGATCATTCAGGTCTTCCTTGTCACGTCGATCGCTTTTGCTGGTCTGTCGCTTTACGGCTACACCACCAAGAAAGACATCAGCGGTTGGGGCAGCTTCCTGATCATGGGTGTGATTGGCCTGATCGTCGCGATGGTCATCAATATGTTCCTGCAATCGCCAGCGATCATGTATGCAATCTCGACGCTGGGCGTACTGATCTTTGCGGGCCTGACGGCTTACGACACGCAGAAAATCAAGAACACCTACCTTGAGCACGCCCACCACGGCGACAAGGAATGGCTTGGTAAGGCCGCAATCATGGGCGCGCTGAACCTCTACCTTGATTTCATCAACATGTTCATGTTCCTGCTGCAACTGCTGGGCAACCGCAATTAAGCAGCGCTGAACATAACGACCTAAACGGGCCGCCTAAGGGCGGCCCTTTTTTTCTGTGAGGATCGAAAATGGCCGACTTTACCCTGCCAATCACCAGCCTTGCCGCAATCGCCACTGGCGTCATCTACCTGATACTGACGTGGCGGGTGATCCGTATGCGGCGCGTAGATGGTATTGTGCTTGGTGATAACGGTGACCGGATCATGGCAAAACGAATCCGTGGCCATGCTAATGCCGCTGAGCAGATGCCGATGGCGTTGATCGTCATGGCGCTGACCGAATTGCAGGGTGGCAACGGCGTGGCACTGGCGGTCCTTGCTGCACTGTTCACGCTGGGCCGCGCCTTGCACGCGATATATTTCACACGGCACGGCACCCATTGGCGGTTTCGCATGTGGGGCATGTCAGCGACATTGATCGCGCAGGCTGGCTTGCTGGTCTTGCTGACCGTCACAGCACTGACCTAGAACGTAAAAAGCCGCGCACATGGCGCGGCCTTATCACTGTCCAAAGACTGGCAAGATTACTTGATCTTGCCTTCCTTGTATTCAACATGCTTGCGCACAACGGGGTCATATTTGTTGACCGACATTTTCTCTGTCATCGTGCGTGCATTTTTCTTTGTCACATAAAAGTGCCCGGTCCCCGCGGTGGAGTTCAGGCGGATTTTGATCGTGGTCGGCTTCGCCATGTCACTTGTCTCCGGTTAAGCGGGGCGCATCTTAGCCCATCGCGTTCGTGAATTAGAAGCCCGCTACTTAACGGCTTGGCCGTTGCTGTCAACCCTCAACCGCGCCAATCTAGCGCAGGTTCTTGCGTGTCAGCGCCTTAAGCAATGCCGCGACCATAACGTTGGACAATTTAGGCCCCGTGGCGACGCCTATTGCCGGATCATCGTCACGCCCATCCTGGCGGCGCAGTGAACACGTCCAATGGCCGTTCACCTCGCTTGCGCTGCCTTGCAGCGAGATCGCCCAACCGGGCAGACCGTGATCTATCACCATCAGAACGGCATCTGTGCCGCCCAAGGCTCCATTTCGAATCATGGCCTCGTCTACCTCTGGAAGATGGGCCTGCGCCCCTTCAAAAGCCGCCTGACACAGGGCCGCATCATAAAGCGGCTCGGCTGCGATTTGATCAGCAATCGCAACAAGTGATTGGGTATCCATTCGTTTTCTCCCTCTATGCGGTCTTCTCAAAGGTTACTCCTATGGGCGAAAACCCGATATGATTTGCGTCAAGGCATCCTTGCGCGCGTGGGCACATAATTGCTCCATATATTCATATTGGAGAAAATAGATGTCTGAGAACGTCATTTGGTTTGAACACCTCGCGCGGGGCGACGTGGCTCGTGTGGGTGGCAAAAACTCATCGCTTGGTGAAATGGTGCGCACGTTGGGACCCAAGGGAATTGATGTGCCGACCGGTTTTGCGACCAGTTCGGATGCCTACCGCGGCTTTATCAAAGCCAACAATCTGCATGAACGCGTCGCGGCCGAAATGGACGCGCTTGCGACCCACAAGATCACCCTGCACGAAGCAGGCACCCGTATCCGCACGATGATCAACGCGGGCGAGTGGCCTGATGATCTGCGCGCAGATATCCTGACGGCCTACAAAGAAATGGCCAAACGCACCGGCAGCGAAAATCCGTCCGTCGCTGTGCGTTCGTCTGCCACCGCCGAAGACCTGCCTGACGCCAGCTTTGCCGGCCAGCAGGAAACGTTCCTGAACGTCGAGGGCGACACGGCCCTGCTCGCAGCCTGCAAACGCTGCTATGCGTCGC
>JBLHNX010000074.1:0-9516 GCA_047622125.1 Paracoccaceae bacterium
GTGACGACAAACCCGACCCGGAGTTGCGCAGCCTTTCGACGATCCCCGAAGACGATTACGACGCCCTTTGGGCCTATCTGGTCGAGGGCGGGCCACAAAACGCCGTGCATTTTCTCGACTATGCCAAAACGATGCTCGACGGCGGTGAAAAGCCCAGCGGTGCAAGTCCGCTTTTGCGCGCAGGGGTCTATTGGCCCGGCGCGGGACTGGCTGATCTGGGCACAGCGCAGGCGGAATGGACGACCGATGCGCCCGTGGTCCCTGTCGTGTTTTATCGCGCGCTCGTGCAGGGCGCAGGGCTCAACCCGATCAATCGTCTTGTGAAATCACTGTTGCGCGTGGGGCTAAACCCGCTGCCGGTATTCGTGGCGTCCCTCAAAGACCCTGTCAGCAAGGCAACGCTCGACAGCCTGTTCACCGCAGCACCGCCCAGCGTGATCTTGAACTGCACATCCTTTGCCGTGGGCAGCCCGCACGCAGGCGATGCCCCAACCCAAAACCCGCTCGCGGCCCCATCAGCCAACGTCGCGCCCGTGTTTCAGGTGGTGCTGGCGGCCTCATCGCGTGATGCTTGGGACGAAGGCCTGACGGGCTTGTCGGCCCGTGACATCGCCATGAACGTCGCCCTCCCCGAGGTCGACGGCCGCATCCTGTCGCGCGCGGTCAGCTTTAAGGGCGAGGCCTATTTTGACGAAGCCACCGAATGCCCCATTGCCACCTATCAGGCCGACGGCAACCGGATCGCATGGGTCACGGATCTGGCTGCGCGTTGGGCGCGGCTGCGCACCACGCCGGAACCGGACCGTAAGGTCGCGCTGGTGCTCGCCAACTACCCCAACAAGGACGGGCGGCTCGCCAATGGCGTCGGCCTCGATACACCTGCCGCCACGGTGCACGTGCTGGGCCTGTTGAAAACCGCTGGCTACACCACCACCCCACCCGCCGATGCAAAGTCGTTGATGGATCAGATCATGGCCGGACCGACCAACTGGCTGACGGATCGCGCGGATCGTGAAGGCGGAGAGTTCCTCCCGCTCGATACCTACAAACAGCATTTCGAGGCCCTTCCATGGGACGTCAAACAACAGATCACCGACCGCTGGGGCCAACCCGAAAACGACCCGTTCTTCTGTTCAAAAATACTCGCCCCGCTGGGTCAGGCCGCAGCAGGGTTTGCCCTTTCAATTCACACATTCGGCAACGCTGTGGTCGGGCTGCAGCCGGCGCGCGGTTATAACATCGACCCGACTGAAACATATCATTCACCCGATCTTGTGCCGCCGCATAACTATCTGGCGTTCTATTTCTGGCTCCGGCATCACTGGGGCGCGAATGCGATCGTGCATATGGGCAAACACGGCAATCTTGAATGGCTCCCCGGCAAGGCGATTGCGCTCTCGGAAACTTGCTGGCCCGAGGTGGTTTTGGGCGCGACCCCGCATATCTATCCGTTCATCGTCAATGATCCGGGTGAAGGCACGCAGGCGAAGCGACGCGCTGCGGCTGTGATTGTTGACCATTTGACGCCACCGCTGACACGCGCCGAAAGCTATGGGCCGCTGCGAGACCTCGAAGCGCTTGTGGATGAATACTACGAGGCCGCGGGCATTGATCCGCGTCGGATTGCTCACCTGCGCCGCGAGATTTTGTCGCTTTCCGAGGTGACGGGACTGGCTGTTGATACGGGCATGACGGGTGACGAAGACAACGATCTGGCCAAGCTTGATGCCTATCTGTGCGAGCTGAAAGAAGCGCAGATCAGGGACGGGTTGCATATTTTCGGGCAGTCGCCCGATGGCGATCTGGAGCGTGATCTCGCAATTGCGTTGGCCCGCGTGCCGCGTGGTGATGGTAAGGGCGGAAATGCCTCGCTGTTGCGCGCGATTGCGGCTGATCTTGGCCTTGGGATTGATCCCCTGGATTGCGAAATGGCAGGGGTTGCGACGGTGAAGCATCCTGTCTTGGCAGACCTGACAACGGATACATGGCGCAGCAATGGCGATACCGTTGAACGGTTGGAGCTCTTGTCGCAAAATCTGCTGCAGGACGGCGGGTGGGGCGGCGAGGGCGTATGCCCGCCAGCGACACAGGCCGTTCTGGACGAAATCAACGACACGATCCTGCCAGCCGTACGCGCCTGTGGCCCATCCGAGGGCAACGCCCTGCTGACTGCGCTGTCAGGCCGCGCGATCCCGCCCGGCCCGTCTGGTGCGCCGACACGTGGGCGGCTTGATGTCCTGCCGACGGGGCGTAATTTCTATAGCGTTGATAGCCGCGCGGTGCCGACCCCGACGGCTTGGGCGCTGGGCTGGAAATCGGCCAATTTGCTGATCGAGAAGCACCTGCAAGATCACGGTGACTGGCCGCGTACGATGCTGATCACTGCTTGGGGCACGGCCAACATGCGCACTGGTGGCGACGACATTGCGCAGGCGCTCGCGCTTATGGGGGTCAAGCCAAAATGGGATAGCGCCAACCGTCGCGTCACGGGATTCGAGGTTTTACCGCAAGGCGTGTTGGGGCGTCCGCGTGTGGATGTGACGTTGCGGATCAGCGGCTTTTTCCGCGATGCGTTCCCGCAATTGATTGCGCTGGTCGATAGCGCCGCGCGCGCGATCCAAGCTTTGGATGAACCCGCAGATCTAAACCCAGCTGCCGCGCGGGCGAAAGCGGGCGAGGATGGTGCGCGTGTGTTTGGCTCGAAACCTGGTGCTTATGGTGCGGGCCTTCAGGCGATGATTGATGAACGACTTTGGGCGGACAAGGCCGATCTGGCCGAGGCGTACCTTGAGTGGGGCGGTTATGCTTATGGCGCGGGCGCCGAGGGGCAACGCAACCGCGAAGCGTTCGAGGCGCGTCTTTCCCAGACCGAGGCGATTGTGCACAACCAAGATAACCGCGAGCATGATATTCTGGACAGTGACGATTATTACCAGTTCGAAGGCGGGGCTGCGGCAGCGATCAGCACGCTTCAGGGCCGCGACCGCCCGATCTATCATAACGATCATTCCCGCCCCGAACGCCCCGTGATTCGCACGCTGGATGATGAAATTGGCCGCGTCGTGCGGTCCCGTGTTGTGAACCCAAAATGGATCGCGGGCGTTAAACGTCACGGTTACAAAGGTGCGTTTGAAATGGTGGCAACGGTCGATTACCTGTTCGCCTTTGCCGCCACAACGGGTGCGGTGCGCAATCATCATTTCGATCTGGTTGAGGAAGCGTTTCTTGCCGATGACGCCACGCGCGAATTTATTGCTGAACATAACGCGCCCGCACTGGCTGAAATCGCGCAGCGGTTCCAAGAGGCGATTGATCGTGGCCTTTGGACACCGCGCAGCAATTCGGCGCGCGCGCGGATCGCAGCGCTTCTTTAGATACCTGCCGCGACGACCGCGACGCCCAGATAAACGACAAGCAAGACGAGTGACATAATACGCATGGTGACCCTTTCGATGGCACCTCTTTGCGGATTCGCGCCCTGTTGCGCACGGGGAATAATCGCGTCGGCTCGTCTGATTTAATACATTCCGATATTGACATATAACATATACGCAATGTATCTAGGGCGAAACCTGATTAATGACCCGAAAGGAGCCCTCAAAATGACACCTACAGCCACACGGCCCGCTGACACTTATTCGCCGCTCTACTTCCTTGCCTCGCTTGGCGCTGGCGGCTTGGTTGTAACATTTTTCATGTATCTGATGTTCTGGGTGCCGCACACGGGCCGCCCTGTGCCGATCTTTGAAGACATCATGGCCGCATTCAACACCGGCACCATACCCATGAAGACCGCGATCGCCGTCGCCATGATTGGTATCGCATTCTTTGCTTTCATGAATATCAAAATGCTGATCTGGAACCTGAGCCAGTTGTCGACATTCTCCAAAACAGACCGCTACAGCAAACTGCGCGCATCCAACGCGGAAACGCAGCTTTTGGCGATGCCGCTGGCGATGGCGATGACAGTCAACGGGTTGTTCATCATCGGCCTCGTTTTCGTGCCCGGTCTTTGGAATATCGTTGAATACCTGTTCCCCGCCGCGATGGTCGCTTTCTTGTTGATTGGCCTGCTTGCCCTGCGCCAAATCGGGCACTTCCTTGCCCGTGTCCTTTCCGAAGGCGGCGTGTTTGACGTGACTGCACATAATTCGTTTGCGCAACTTCTGCCCGCCTTTGCCCTTGCGATGGTCGCCGTGGGCCTATCCGCCCCTGCCGCCATGAGCACGGTTCCGGTTGTAGTTGGCTCAAGCCTGATCGTATCGACGTTCTTTGGCACGATGGCAGCCGTCTATGCTGTTATTGCTGCGGTAACTGCGTTCAACTCGATGCTGCACTATGGTACAGCCAAGGAAAGCGGCCCGACACTTATGGTTGTCGTGCCGATCCTGACGGTGTTAGGCATCATGCTGCTGCGCCAAGACCACGGATTGCACACCACGTTCGAGGTCCACGGCACCACTGCTGAAACATTGATGCTGCTATCCAAGATTCTGACGGTTCAAGTGATATTCGGGCTGCTAGGCATGATCGTGCTGCGCCGTCAAGAATACGCCAAGGCCTTCCTGACAGGTGAAGGCAACTCGGCTGGGTCCTACGCCCTTGTCTGCCCCGGTGTTGCCCTGTCGGTGATGACGCAGTTCTGGATCAACAAAGGCTTGGTTGCCGCCGGTCTCGTCGCCAAGTTCGGCGTGGCCTACTGGGCGCTGACATCTGTCGCGCTGGCCCTGCAATTGTTCACGGTTCTTCTGGTGCTTTACCTGAACCGCCGTCACTTTGGTCAGGCTCGCAAATCCCACGCTGTTCCCGCCGAATAACCCCCTCGTTGGCTCAGCGTGAGACAGGGCGGCCCTTCGCGGGTCGCCCTTTTTTGTTATGGATCGGCAGCTGGTGTGGATGAAACGAACGATGACTTCGGGTATGATCCGATCATCGCTCAACTGCGTTAGTTATCACAGTCAATCTGGACACGCATCATTGCGTGATCGCCTGTCCAGGTTCCGGCAATCGGCGTGCAGCCGGTCACTTGGATGACCGCCTTGGTGGCGCGTGGCACGATGCCTGCAAGTGAAAACACGGCCTCGCGGTTGGTTCTCAGCAATTCGACGCTCTCGCCTTTGCGCCGCACATCGAATGAGCTGCTCTCTACGGTGACTGTTTGCGCCGCTATTCCCATAAATGCGGGCGACGCGGTATTGCACGCGGCGACCAACACAGACACAAATGCACAAGCAACTAAACGAAGTTTCATAGAACCCATCCTTTTCGTTAACCAATTGGGTTATCCCCAACTAAGGTTAACGAAACCTTTACGCCGGAACGGAGAGCACCATGACCGACGACACCGAACGCCACGCGATGAAGATGGCCAAAAAGAAGGTCGCACGCGACAAAATCATGGCGACAAAGACCGACCAGAAGGGCCTGATCATCGTCCACACGGGCAAGGGCAAGGGCAAGTCGAGCGCTGCGTTCGGAATGATTTTCCGCCATATCGCGCATGGTATGCAATCCGCAGTTGTCCAGTTTATCAAAGGCGGAATGAGCACCGGCGAGCGGGATTTGATCCTGTCGAAATTCGCTGATGAATGCGCGTTCCACACAATGGGCGAAGGCTTCACTTGGGAAACCCAAGACAAGACCCGCGACACGGAAATGGCGATGGCCGCGTGGGAAAAGGCCAAGGAGTTGATCCGCGATCCAGCCAATTCGATGGTCCTGCTGGACGAGATCAACATCGCGATCCGATATGATTATGTGCCGATTGCCGATGTGGTGGCGTTTTTGACAACCGAAAAGCCGCCGATGACCCATGTGGTTCTGACGGGGCGCAATGCCCACGCCGACCTGATCGAAATCGCCGATCTGGTCACGGAAATGGAGCTGGTAAAACACCCGTTTCGCGCAGGGATCAAAGCGCAGATCGGTGTTGAGTATTAAACGCGTAAGGTTAACAGGCAGCTTTTTGGCGAGAATGGTCATGCGCTGCCTGTTGCCAAAGGCACGGATGGAAACGTGACACAGCTTTTGCAGATCGATCCAGAAACACAGGTCGCTGCCGGCGTGCAGCGCAGCGTGTTTAGGCACCCGACCGACCAAACCAAACTGATAAAGGTGCTGCGGCCTGAAACGTCCCGCGCGGCGCGGAGCAATTTCAACGGTGTCATGGACCGGCTTTTCCCGTCAACGCGGCTGCGGCAAATCCGCAAGGAATACCAAGAATATCTGCGCTTTATGCTGTCCCTGCCGACACCGGACTACCATGTGCCGATCAGCCATATGTTCGGTTTCGTGCAGACAAATCTTGGGCTCGGGGGATTGACCGAACGCATCGTCGCACCCGATGGCGGCTTGGGCGAGACGCTTGCGGCAATGGTTAACATCAACGCGCTTGCCCAAAGTGATCTTGCGCTTTTGAACGATACTATTCACCGCCTGTTCGACAGCGGACTGCGGGCAAGCGATTTGAACGCCAAGAACTTTGTCTTTGGCCAGCGCTATGTTGCGGACACGCTTGGTCCGCGTGATTGCGTTTTGGTTGACGGCTTTGGCGACATCCATGCGATTCCCGTTCGCTCAATGGCGCTGTGGTCCAACCATGTGGCGTTGAGCCGTAGTTGCCTGAAGCTTGCCAGAAATACTGGGATGACATGGGACAGTAAGCGACGCGTCCTTACCAAGGCCTGAATTGCGCGCAAAGCTTATTATGAGCCGCAGTTGCTGGTCCTATGATGACCCCCTTGGAATTGCGCACAGCCCATGCCACGAATGCTATAAACAAAGGAGGGCACCATGCCTGATACCGTTCGCGTTCCCAATGATCTTGATAGATTTTGGATGCCTTTCACGTCGAGCAAAGCGTTTAAGGACAACCCGCGCCTGATTTCCAAGGCGCAAGGCGTGCGTTACACGACCGTGGACGGGCATGAGTTGTTCGATGGCACTGGCGGGTTGTGGTGTTGCAATGCGGGACATGGGCACCCGAAAATCACCAAGGCCATTCAGGATCAGGCTGCGGCCTATGATTTCGTCCACAATTTCAACCAAGGGCACCCGCTGGCGTTTGAAACAGCGGCGCGGGTCACAGAGCTGGCGCCCGATTTTGATCATGTGTTCTTTACCAACTCGGGGTCCGAAGCGGTTGATACGGCGCTGAAAATTGCGCTGGCCTATCATCACCATCGCGGTGAGGGGCAGCGACGCGTCCTAGTGGGTCGTGAAAAGGCCTATCACGGGATCAACTTTGGTGGTTTGGCCGTGGGCGGCTTGGGCCTGAACAAAGGACAGTTTGGCACGCTTTATCCATCAGCCGTTCATATGCGCCACACATGGTTGCCGGAAAATGCGTTCAGTCGCGGACTGCCCGAACACGGTGCGGAACTGGCGGATGATCTGCAACGCCTGTGCGATCTGCACGGCGGGCATACGATTGCGGCGGTGATCGTCGAACCAGTCAGTGGCGCAGGCGGTGTTTTCCCGCCGCCCAAAGGATACCTTGAGCGCCTGCGCGAGATTTGCGATGCCAACGGGATTTTGCTGATCTTTGACGAGGTGATCACCGGATTTGGCCGCATGGGCACGGCGTTTGCGCATCAGGCGTTTGGTGTGATCCCCGATCTTGTAACCTGCGCCAAGGGAATGACCAACGCGACAGTGCCGATGGGCGGCGTGCTGGCAACGGCAAAGGTCCGCGATGCGTTCCGCAACGGGCCTGCTACCATGCCCGACCTGTTCCACGGCTATACCTATTCCGGCCACCCACTGGCCTGCGCGGCCTGTGTCGCCACGCTCGATGCTTACCGCGACGAGGACATTTTCGGCAACGCCGCGCGCATGGCTGGCCCATGGGAGGACATGCTGCATGGTTTGCGTGACCTGCCCGGCCTGATCGACATTCGCAACTGCGGGATCATCGGCGCGGTGCATCTTGAGCAAAAGGGTGCGGTGGGTGACGCGGGCCGTGCGGCCTATGCTGGGTTGTGGGACAAAGGGCTGATCGTGCGTCCGGTGGGCGATGCGCTGTGCTTGTCGCCGCCACTGACGATAACACAGGACCATATCGACGAGATCGGCGAGAAATTGCGCGACCAGCTTTCGGCCTAGAGGGCGGACCCTGCGGGGCGAGTATTTTTGAACAGAAGAATTAGGGGCGTTTGAGCCCGCTAAGTGTGCTTCCGGTCGAGAGCGCGTCGGGATCAATTGTCAGTTCGATCACAGCTGGCAGATTTGAGGCCTTTGCGCGCGCGAAGGCCTCGGCGAAATCTGCGCTTTTGGTGACGGTTTCGCCGTGTCCGCCGTACGCCCGCGCGAGGGCGGCAAAATCGGGGCTGGAAAGCTGCGTGCCCGATACGCGCCCGGGGTAGTGCTTTTCCTGATGCATGCGGATCGTGCCGTAGCGCCCGTTGTTCATCACCAAGGTGATCGGTTTTGCGCCGTGCTGAATCGCGGTGGACATTTCGTTCAGCGTCATCTGGAAACAGCCGTCACCGGCAAGGCAAACGACCGTGCGGTCGGGATGTTCGAGGCTCGCGGAAATCGCTGCGGGAAAGCCATAGCCCATGGAGCCGGACGTTGGGGCGAGCTGGGTGCGAAAGCTTTTGTAGACGAAGTAGCGGTGCAGCCATGCGGCGTAATTGCCAGCGCCATTGGTCAGGATCGCGTCATCAGGCAGGTTGTCGGACAGCCAAGCGATGATCTGTTCCTGCTTAACAGCACCGGGGCTTTCAAGCGGGGTTTTCCATGTGTCATAATCAGCGCGCGCGGATTTGGTCCAATCGGCCCAATCACCGCCGCAGGCCGGCAGGAGTGACAGGGCGCGGGTGAAGGAGACCGCATCAGCAGTGACACACAGATCGGGGTGATAAACGCGGCCAAGTTCGTCGGCGTCCGCGTGGACGTGGAGGATTTTTTGGGCGGGCGCGGCCGGATCGACCAGCGTGTATCCCTGCGTTTCGATGTCCCCAAGGCGCGAGCCGATGACCAGCAGGCGGTCGGCATCACGGACCCGTTGCGCAAGGCGCGGGTTCACACCAACGTTCAGATCGCCCGCGTAGTTGGGGTGGCGATTGTCGAGGTAGTCTTGGCGGCGAAAGCCCAGCGCGACAGGCAGGTTTTGGATTTGCGCGAAGGCCGCCAGATCCTGCGCTGCGCTTTGCGACCAATGCGGGCCGCCGATGATCACCAACGGACGTTTGGCTTGGGCGATCCAATCGAGCGCGTCTTCGGCGACGTTTGCCAATGCGGGGGCAAGTGCGACCAAGGGGCCAGCGGTATCGGGCACATCGGCCAGCGCGCTTAGCATGTCTTCGGGCAGGGCTAGCACCACGGGGCCGGGACGGCCGGACGTGGCCAGCGCAAAGGCGCAGGCGATGTATTCGGGGAGCCGGTCTGTCTGATCAACCTCGGCCACCCATTTTGCCAAGCCGCCGAACATGGCGCGATAATCGACTTCTTGAAATGCCTCGCGGTCGCGCTGGTCGCGCGCGATCTGGCCGACGAACATGACCATCGGTGTGC
>JBLHNX010000075.1:0-9510 GCA_047622125.1 Paracoccaceae bacterium
AGCTGAACACCTGACATCTATTCGTTCCCTGTCATGTTGAAGCGACGCGATCGGGAAAGCGCCATGCGCTTGCCTCGCGCGCGATCTGTTTCGCGGTCTCTTGGATTTCGGGGACAAGCCGTTCAAGGCCTGCCAGATTTGTGCGGTCGGTCGAACTGGTGACGGATAGCCCGCCCAGTACACGGCCACTGTCCGACAAAATCGGCACGGCGATGCAAATGATGCCCGGCTCGTGTTCTTCGCGGTCAAAGCCGTAGCCATTCTCGCGTATTTCCACCAGTTCGGCGCGCAAGGCCGCGGCGTCGACAAGGGTATGCGGGGTGAAGCGGTGGAAAGACTGCTGCTCGACGATATCGTCTGTCGCGTCATTTTCCATGAATGCCAGCATCGTTTTGCCAACACCTGTGCAATAGGCAGGGCCGATCTTGCCTGCATCGCTGAACATCTCAAGCGGGCGCGCGGCGCTGCGTTTGTCGACATATAGCACCTGCGCATGGTCAAGCTGCGCAAGGTGGATCGTTTCGCCAAGGCTCTCGCTAAGTGCATCCAGATAGGGCCTTGCCACTGGCGCAATCGAAGACTGCGCCCATGCCGCATGGGCAAGACGCACCAACCGCACACCGGGCGCATAGGTGCCACGGTCGGGGTCAAATGACAGCATCCCCTGATTGGTGAGGGTCTGCACAAACCGATAAAGCGTTGCCTTGGGAAAGGGGGACGCAGCGATTAGTTCGACAAACCGCACGGGCCGCCCGAAAGCCGCCACTTGATCAAGCACGCTAAGCGCCTTGCCAACTGTGCCGTCGCCGATAGGTGCTGACATTCCGTTCCTCCCATTGCGCGGTATGGCCCCCTCCAGAATCCAAACTGCGCTCTTGACAAGCATAGGCGACTCGCGGTTATAGTTCAATATCTAAAATCGAGTTTCATTATTTGGAACTCACCCCGAGGAAGCATTAGGGAGGAAAACTATGCGTTCCATCATCAAGGCGTCCGCTGTGGCGCTTGGGCTTGCGTCCGTTTCGGCGACAGCTCTTTTCGCAGACGCACACTCACTGAGTGGCGATCTGGTCATCATGTCCGATATGTCCAACCCTGCACCGCGCGCGGTCATGGAAGGTCTTGTGGCTGATTTCGGTGCGCTGCACCCTGACCTGAACATCGAGCTGACGATCGTTGATCGCGAAGCTTGGAAAACACAGATCCGCAACGCGCTGACAGCTAACGCGCCAGACGTTGTGAACTGGTATGCCGCAAACCGTATGGGCCCATACGTCGAAGCTGGCCTGTTCGAAGACGTGTCTGATATGTACGAAGACGGCTCGCTGCCTGGTCTTGAGGCCGTCAAAGGTGCAATGACACTCGACGGTGCCCAGTGGGGCGTGCCTTACACTTACTACCAGTGGGGCATCTACTACCGCGAAGACATCTTTGCTGAGCTGGGTTTGACCGAACCTACGACAATGGAAGAAGAAATGGCCAACTGTCAGGTCATTCTCGACTCTGGCCGTAAATGCTATGCCATCGGCACCAAGTTCCTTTGGACAGCTGGCGGTTGGTTCGACTACATGAACATGCGTACCAACGGCTTTGATTTCCACATGGAACTGGCCCGCGGCGAAGTGGCTTGGAACGATCCACGCGTTCTGGAAACATTCGCCAACTGGCGCGAGCTGATCGACATGGGTGCGTTTATTGACGACCACCAGTCCTACAGCTGGCAGGAAGCCTTGCAGCCAATGCTGGACGGCGAAGCAACGGCTTACCTGATCGGTAACTTTGCGGTTCCACACCTGCGCGAAGCTGGCCTGGACGACACCCAGATCGACTTCTACCAGTTCCCGCTGATTGCTGATGTGCCACAGGGCGAAGATGCCCCTACGGATACATTCCACATCCCAGCCGCTGCCACGAACAAAGACAACGCACGTGCGTTCCTTTCCTTCATTGCTTCTGCTGATGTGCAGACCGAAATCAACGCGGGCGCTGGTCTGGGTCAGCTTCCAGTAAACGCTGGTTCGGCTGTTGATGCAGACGAATTCCTTGAGCAGGGATTTGAAATGCTGTCGACAAACGCCCAAGGCGGCGTGGCACAGTTCTTTGACCGTGACTTCCCTGCTGAAATGGCTTCGGCCGGCATGGAAGGCCTGCAGGAATTCATGGTGTTCCCAGACAATCTGGGTGACATCATCGAGCGCCTCGAAGAAACGCGCCTGCGCGTCTACGAATAAGCGATAATTATTGGGGGCGGGCCTTCTGGGCCCGCCCCTTTTCCACCTAGCCCATTCGCAAGCTGCACACCCCGCCACGTCGCATCTTTCGCATGTGTTTAGCCGTCAGGAATTGCACCATGACCACCGCTGCCCCACAAACCCGAAGCTGGTATAAACGCAACGAAATATCGGTCACCCCGTGGCTGTTCCTGATCCCCGGGATGTTCTTTTTCGCGATGTATGTCATCATCCCGATCTTCCAATCGTTCTACATCAGCTTTTTTGAATGGAACGGGCTGGGCAAATTGTCCGAAGAAGGCGTGTATGTCGGTCTTGATAACTACCAGCGTCTGCTGGGCGGTGATCGCAAGTTTGAAACCTCGTTCTGGAACAACCTCAAATGGCTGGTGCTGTATCTTCTGGCAATCCCTTTGGGGCTCGCGATCTCGCTGTTTCTGAACCAAACCGTGCGCGGTATCCGGCTTTACAAGTCGCTGTTCTTCTTTCCCTTCGTGATTTCCCAAGTGGTCGTCGGCCTTGTTTTCTCGTGGTTCTACCTGCCCCGTGAAGGGCTGTTGAACGCGATCCTGACCTTCTTTGGCGCAGACACGATTAACGTGCTGGGCGATCCGACAATGGCCACCTACGGCATCATCGCCGCGGGCCTGTGGCCACAGACAGCATACTGTATGATCCTTTACCTGACCGGCCTGAACTCTGTGGACCCCGAACAGGTCGAAGCGGCCCGTCTTGACGGGGCCAAGGGCCACAAGATGCTGTGGCATGTCATCCTGCCACAATTGAAACCCGCCACCTTCATCGCATTCGTGGTGACAATCATCGGCGCGCTGCGGTCCTTTGACCTGATTTCCGTCATGACCAACGGCGGACCCTTCGGATCAACCCGTGTGCTGTCGTTCTATATGTTCGAGGAATCGCTATCGGAATTCGGGTTTCGTATGGGCTATGGCGCGGCCATCGCCGTGGTCTTATTCTTCATCATGTTGTTTTTCATAGGCTACTTCCTGTGGTCCATGTATCAAGACGAAAAAGGGGCGCACTGATGTTTCCGACACCCATTGAAAAGACATCGCGCGCTTGGCAGATCACCTATCAATCGCTGATCCCCGTCGTGCTGGTGATCTGGCTTTTGCCGTTAATCGCCGTCGCCGTGTTTTCCATGAAGCCATTGGCTGATTTCACGAATGGCAACTACTGGGGTCTACCGTCATCTTTCGAAGGTTTCGCGAATTACTACCGCGTGTTCTTTGAATCCGACATGCCGCGCTACCTGCTGAATTCGGTGTTCATCACCGTGCCCACGGTGATAGGCGCTGTGGCCCTGTCCGCAATGACAGGTTTCGCGCTTGGCATCTATAAGTTCAAAGGCAACCTGCTGATCTTTTTCTTGTTCATTGCGGGTAACTTTGTGCCCTTCCAAATCCTGATGGTGCCCGTGCGCGACCTGACTTTGGACCTTGGACTTTACGACACGAAAACTGGCCTAGTGCTGTTCCACATCGCTTTTCAAACGGGGTTCTGCACGCTATTCATGCGCAACTTCATCCGCGCACTACCTTTCCAATTGATCGAGGCCGCGCGCGTCGAAGGAATCGCCGAATGGCGTATTTTTATCTTCGTGGTCTTACCTCTGATAAAACCCGCGCTGGCCGCGCTTTCGGTGCTAGTCTTTACATTCATCTGGAACGACTATTTCTGGGCCATCGTGCTGACCCAAGGGCCGGGCAGCCAGCCCGTCACTGCAGGCATCACCAGTTTCAATAGCCAATTCGTAGCACAATATCACCTGATGAGCGCAGGCAGCATCGTTGCCGCCCTGCCCCCCGTCGCGATGTTCTTCTTGATGCAAAAGCACTTTATTGCGGGCCTTACTCTTGGCGCCGTCAAATAATGCACAACTGGAGACTTGATGACGCGCGCCAGACCCTTGTTCTGGCCGCGACCGGTGAACGACTGCCGCAGGTGGTTTACTGGGGGCCGTCCTTGCCCGCTGGCGAGGACCTAAAAACCCTGCACGCCGCCCACGCGATCGACGTCACCGGTGGCATGCTCGATGCCAACCCCGACCTGTCGCTATGTCCCGAAGCCACGCGCAGTTTTCCAGGCCAGCCCGGCCTGATCGTGCGTGACGACAGCGGCACGCCGCTGCTGCCGAAATTCTGCTACGAAAGCGATGAACAGGGCGACGGTCTGCGCCTGATCTACCGCGACAGCGACAACGGCCTGACCCTCACTTTCACCTTCGCGATCGACCCCGCGACCCACATCATCACCGCGCAAACCGTGCTTGATGCCGACGCGCCCGTGCACCTTCACTGGCTCTCCGCACCCGTCCTGCCCGCGCCGCAGCACGCCGATGACATGATCGATTTTTCGGGCCGGTGGTGCGGTGAATTTCAGCTCAACCGCACGCCGTGGTCCGCGGGTATCCGCTACCGCGAAAACCGCACAGGGCGCACAGGTCACGAACATTTCCCCGGCCTGATCATCCCCTGTATTGGCGCGACGAACACCCAAGGCGAGGCGTATGGTTTCCATTACGGCTGGTCGGGCGGGCACCGAATGATCGCCGAGGAATTGCAAGACGGACGCCGCCAAATCCAGTGGGGTCACGCCGCCCGCATGGAAACCGAAGCCGCGACGCAATTCAAAACCGCACCGCTTTATATCACCTATTCGCCCAGCGGCTTGAACGGGTGTGCTGTCGCATTCCAGCGCCACCTGCGCGACCGCATCATCACGTGGCCTAAACCAGACGCGCCACGCCCCGTGCACTACAACTGCTGGGAAGCGATCTATTTCGATCACAACGTGCCAGCCCTGAAAGACATCGCCACCCGCGCCGCTGACCTTGGCGCCGAACGTTTCGTGCTGGATGACGGCTGGTTCGGGCAGCGCGATGATGACACGCGCTCCCTGTCCGACTGGACGGTGGATGCGCGCAAATACCCCGACGGCCTGCACCCGCTGATTGATCACGTCCATAGCCTGAATATGACCTTCGGCATCTGGTTCGAGCCAGAGATGATCAACCCCGATAGCGACATTCACCGCGCACATCCCGATTGGGCTTTGGGTGGCGAAGACCAGACGTTGGGTCGCCAGCAAAAGGCGCTGAATATGGCGTTGCCCGCCGTGCGCGACTTCCTATATGACCGCATGTCGGCGATCCTGCGTGACCACCAAATCGAATATATCAAATGGGACCATAACCGCGTCTTGCCGATGCCCGATGCCGCGCAAACACGCGGGTCATATGCGCTGATTGATCGCCTGCGCGCCGACTTTCCGCATGTGGAAATCGAAAGCTGCGCCAGCGGCGGTGGCCGGATTGATTTCGGGATTCTGCAACGCACACAGCGCGTTTGGCTTTCCGATAGCAACGACGCGCTTGAACGCCTGCGCATCCAGCACAACGCTGCCCTGTTCCTACCGCTGTCTGTCACCGGCAGCCATGTTGGCCCACGTTTTTGTCATACTTCCGGTCGGATGCACGACATCACTTTGCGCGCTTGGGTCGCCGCACAACGCCACATGGGCTTTGAGATGGACCCGCGCGAACTGACCGACAAGGAAGCCGCCGTTCTGCGCCACGTCACCGCATGGTGGAAGGCAAACCGCGGTTGGATGCAGCGCGCCGATATCTTACGATTGGACAGTGCTGATCCTGCCGTGATCGCCGAACAACAAATGGCCGGGGATGGCGCGCGTTTCGTCGTCTTTGCGGGCAAGGCTGATACATCGGCCCAAATCGCCCCGCGCCCGCTGCGCCTGACAAGCCTGGACCCTGCTGCCAGCTACAAAATCACCCTTGCCAATCAAGAAGAAATCCACCGTCTGTCACGCGGCACGCCCGCGCTAAAATCCGGCCCTCTGACCGCATCTGGCCGTTACCTGATGGCCCACGGGATCACGTTGCCTTGGTCCTTCCCTGACCGTATGTGGGTGCTCGAAGGGGAGAAACTGTGACCAAACCCGACTGGATCGCTATCGACTGGGGCACGACCCACCTACGGGCTTGGGGCATGACCAGCAGTGGAACCGTGCTGCAGACCGCGCAGTCTGACCGCGGCATGGGCACCCTTGCACGCGATCAGTTCGAAGGTGCGCTGTTTGACTTGATCGGTGACTGGGGCTGCAGCGGCCCGATGATCGCCTGCGGTATGGTTGGCAGCCGCCAAGGCTGGGTCGAAGCGCCATATGCCACCACGCCCTGCCCGCCCTTGGGCAACGGTCTGGCCAAGGCCCCCGGCACCCGTATGGATGTCCACGTCATTTCCGGCATCAAACAACTGCAGCCCGCCGATGTGATGCGCGGCGAGGAAACCCAAATCGCTGGCTTCCTATCGCTCAATCCCAAATGGGACGGCGTGATTTGCCTGCCCGGCACCCACACCAAATGGGTCCACGTCAGCGCCGACGAAGTGATCAGCTTCCAAACCTTCATGACGGGTGAAATGTTCGCGCTTTTGTCTGGCCAATCCGTGCTGCGCCACTCCATCGGTGACGGCTGGGACGATGCCGCCTTTGCCACTGCCGTTTCCGACGCCATGTCCAAACCCGAGGCCATGGCCGCGCGCCTGTTCAACCTGCGCGCCAATGAACTCGTCAACGGCCAGTGTCGTGACGCCGCCCGCGCGCGCCTGTCGGGCCTGCTGATCGGTGCCGAACTCGCCGCCGCACGACCCTATTGGCTTGGTCAATCCGTCGCTGTGTTGGGCGCAGGTGGCTTGGCCAAGATTTACACTGCCGCGCTCACGGCCCAAGGTGTGCCCGTCACCCAAACCGATGGCGACCGGGCCACATTGGCAGGCCTCACCGCTGCCTACCGCCGTATGAAAGCCGCAACATGACCCGCAATATCATCGCCATCCTGCGCGGAATCACCCCGCCCGAAGCCGCCGCCGCCGCCAGCGCCCTGATCGACGCAGGCATCACCAAAATCGAAGTGCCGCTGAACTCTCCCGATCCGTTCGACAGCATCAAATCCATGGCCGATGCGCACGGGCACCACGCCCTGATCGGCGCAGGTACGGTCCTGTCCACGGATGACGTTGGCCGTGTCGCGCAGGCAGGCGGCAAGCTGATCGTGTCGCCAAACACCGACCCGCGCGTGATCGTCGCCACCAAGACCGCAGGCCTGCAAAGCTGGCCCGGCGTGATGACCCCGACGGAATGCTTCGCTGCCCTGAAAAACGGCGCCGACGGCCTGAAAATATTTCCGGGATCGCTGCTTGGCACCGATGGGTTACGCGCGATCCGCGCCGTGCTGCCAACAGGCACCCAAGTCTATGCCGTGGGCGGCGCTGGCCCCGAAAACTTTGCCGATTGGTTCGCCGCAAGTGCGGATGGCTTCGGCATCGGCTCCGCGCTCTATAAACCCGGCATGACGGTCGCCGATATCGCTGCCCGCGCCCGCGACATCGTAGCAGCCTATGACTCCGCGCGCGCATGATCTTTGATGCCCGCATATGCCAGCTTGGCGAAGGGCCACTGTGGCACCCCACCCGCAACGAACTGTTCTGGTTCGATATTCTTGGCAAAAACCTCCATTCCAAAGCCCGATCCTGGGGCTTTGACGAATATGTTTCCGCCGCCGGATGGGTTGATGAAACCTCGCTCATCCTCGCCTCGGCCTCCGCCCTTCACCATTTCAACCTTGCAGATGGCAGCGCAGAAACCCTCGCCCCACTGGAATCCGGCAATCCTATAACCCGCTCAAACGACGGGCGCGCCGATCCTTACGGTGGCTTCTGGATTGGCACGATGGGGATCAATGCCGAACACAACGCAGGCGCAATCTATCGCTATTACCGCGGCGAACTTCGCCAGCTTTACGCGCCCATCACGATCAGCAACGCAATCTGCTTTAGCCCCGATGGCAACCACGCCTATTTCACCGACACGCCGACCCAGAAAGTCATGCGTGTGTCACTTGATAAAGACGGCTGGCCCAAGGGCGACCCCACGCTTTGGCTTGATCTCTCTGGCACCGATTTCCGCCCCGATGGCGCGGTCGTCGACGCCGCAGGCAACTTCTGGAACGCGCAATGGGGTGCCAACCGTGTCGCCTGCTACGACCCAAACGGCACCTTTATCGAGGCCGTCGCATTTGGCGCATCACAAACATCCTGCCCCGCATTTGGCGGCGAAGACCTGCAAACCCTGTTCTGCACATCCGCCGCCGTGGGCCTGTCAGAGCCAAGCGCGCATGATGGCAAGGTCTTAGCCACCAAAGTCGCTCATACGGGACAACCCGAACACCAAGTCATCCTCTGAAAGCATCCCATGAAACGCACCCTTGGCGTCTGCTATTATCCCGAACACTGGCCCGAAGATATTTGGGCTGACGACGCCGCGCGCATGGTCGCTGCGGGCTTGTCGTGGGTCCGGATCGGTGAATTTGCATGGCAGCGGATCGAACCCCAAGACGGAAACCTGCAATGGGAATGGCTTGACCGCGCCATCGAAACCTTAGGCTCCGCTGGCCTTAAAATCATCCTGGGAACGCCCACCGCAACACCCCCACGCTGGATGCTGGACAAGCACCCCGATATGCTGGCCGTTGACGCCCAAGATCGACCACGCAAATTCGGATCGCGTCGGCACTACTGCTTTAGCCACGCAGGTTACCGCGAGGAATCTCGCCGGATCACACGGCTCATAGCAGACCGCTATGGATCAAATACCCACATTCAAGCGTGGCAAACTGACAATGAATATGCCTGTCACGACACAACACGTAGCTATTCTGATGCTGCCCGCGCAGGGTTTCGCGATTGGCTTGCACAGCGCTACCAAAGCCCCGATGCCCTAAACCGCGCGTGGGGCAATGTGTTCTGGTCGATGGATTATGACGACTGGTCGCAAATTGATTTGCCGAACCTGACAGTGACCGAACCCAACCACCCGCACGTCCTCGATTTTGCGCGTTATTCCAGCGATCAGGTCGTCGCGTTTAACCGGATTCAAGTCGATGAAATCCGCGCACATTCGGACGCCCCCATCATCCACAACTACATGGGGCGCGAAACCTCGTTTGATCACTGGAAGGTCGGGGCCGACCTCGATATCGCCTCGTGGGACAGCTACCCGATTGGGTTCTTGTCTGACCGGATCGAAGGCAGCGACGATCACAAGTTGAAATTTCTGCGTCAGGGTGACCCCGACAATCAAGCGTTCCACCATGATCTTTACCGTGCCGTAGGGCGTGGCCGTTGGTGGATCATGGAACAGCAACCCGGCCCCGTGAACTGGGCGCCCTACAATCCTGCCC